>JANXTJ010000037.1 GCA_025352485.1 Salinibacterium sp. | reverse complement strand
TGAGGTTGTTGCGCTGTCTGCCGTCCCAGTTCGCGCGGAGGTATTTGCCGAAGGCCCCGTCGACGACCTCGATGATGGACCCGGCACCGCCCTCCAGCGGCACCCAGTAGCGCTCGACCCCGTGCTCAATATCACTAATCGCGTCGCTGTGTCTGACGGTGCCGAACTCACCCCACAGGCCGACGATGTTGCCGAATTGGTCTTTTGTGGTGCGAGAAACGGCACGGTCTGCCATGGCGACGTGCTCCCTGTCCCAGACGGTAGTGCTCACGGCAGGCCTGGATCTTGGGCCTGTGCGCACATCATGTCACCTCAGGGGCATTCCCGCGCTGAGAGCTCGACGGCCGCTAGCATCGTGCAATGGCCGCCTACGACACCGCCCTGGACCGCAACGACCTCGGCAAGGGTTCCCACGGCCAATACCGCGGCGTGCTGATGCCCGCGAACGCGCGTGTTCGGCTGCGTCTGGCGGGTAGCAATCCCCATCAGGACGAGTTAACGGCCATCGTCGAAAGCGGCGCCAACCCGCTCGCGACCGCGATTGGCAAGCGCAGTCAGCAGGAGGAGGGCGCGGATGCCCCCATCGAGGTTCGGCTTTTCACCGGGTCTCGCGTGAGCGGTGTTGTCGGGCTCGTGCCGCGCGGCTTCGAGTCGGTCGTTGACGAGGCCCTGGGTCGGTTGGACACCCTCGGGCGGGCGGCGCGCATCCCGGTCGAAATCGTGCGAAAGGGTGGCCGCTACCGAGTGGATTTGCGAATCGGGCTCACGCGATAGATCGTCTCGCGCGTTGCGCAGGGCTGAGAGCCCTAGTCTGTGCTCATTCGCTCGGTACGCGGGCGCTCGACAGGGGAGTACGGCAATGACTGACAGCTACGAATATGTGCAGCATCCGCGAGCTGCCGAGCGGGTTCACCACGGTGCTCCCACGGTGCGCAAGGCGGCAGACGCGATGGCTGGCTCTCGCGTCGCGCGCTTCAACCGCAGGGTGGGCCTCGGCATCACCACGTCGGTCGGAACCATGTGGTGCGCCTACGTCTTCGTGCTCATCACCCTGGTCAGCCTTCCCGCAGCCCTGTCCAGCGGTCAGCCGATCATCATCATCAGCTGGATCGCACAAACCTTCCTGCAGCTCGTGCTGCTGCCCGTCATTATCGTGGGACAGAACATCCAAGCGGCGGCAGCGGATGCCCGTTCCGCCGCCACCTACGCCGATGCCGGCGCGATCCTCGAGGAGGCCAAGAACATCCAGACCCACCTCAAGTCTCAGGATGCCGCGATCGGCGTGCTGCTCGACAAGACTCTGGCACTCGAGAAGGCCGTCGCCGCCCGCCCGTAATCCCGGGGCGGGAGCAGTTCATCCACTGGCGAAACGCCTGATGGCCACCTCCTCGGCCAGGACTGGCCGGTACTGGTAGTCTGTTGGTCGAGCAGGCTGGCACGAAGCTGGTCACCGGTGGTGAATTACCCAACACGAGTGGGTGGCTTTCTACTGTTGGCCAGAGCTGCATCCCACAGAATTTTCCGAAACGAATCTTCTGGCAACGGGGTGCGACGCCAAAACGCACACGGCCCGTCCAGGGTCGCGTTTCTTTATGCCCGCCCTGCTCTGTGTTGTTTTTTTACTGACAACCGCTGATGCCGTCGCGACCCACACGGGGTTGCGACTTAAAACAAAGGAGAACCCCCCCTTGGAGGGTCCAGAAATCAAATTCGCCGAAGCCGTTCTCGATAACGGTAAATTCGGCACGCGCACGGTCCGTTTTGAGACCGGTCGCCTCGCGCAGCAGGCACAGGGTGCCGTCGCCGCGTACCTCGATGAAGAAACCATGATCCTGTCGGCGACTTCGGCGGGCAAGCACCCGCGCGAAGGCTTCGACTTCTTCCCCCTGACGGTGGATGTCGAAGAGCGCTCCTACGCTGCTGGCAAGATCCCCGGCTCGTTCTTCCGACGCGAAGGCCGCCCGTCGACCGAGGCCATCCTCGTCTGCCGCCTCATCGACCGCCCGCTGCGCCCAACCTTCGTCGAGGGTCTGCGCAACGAGGTGCAGATCGTCATCACCGTGCTGTCCATCGCACCCGACGAGTTCTATGACGCCCTGGCCATCAACGCCGCGTCGCTGAGCACCCAGATCTCCGGCCTGCCGTTCTACGGACCGGTCGGCGGCATCCGCCTGGCACTCATGTCCGGTGGCGGCCAGCCCGACCAGTGGATCGCCTTCCCGAAGTACAGCCAGCTCGAAGAGGCCGTATTCGATCTGACCGTCGCCGGTCGCTTGGTCACCAACGATCAGGGCGAAGAAGACGTCGCGATCATGATGGTCGAAGCCGAAGCAACCGAGGGCAGCTGGGAGCTCATCAAGGCCGGCGCTACCAAGCCGGACGAGAGCGTGGTTACTCAGGGTCTCGAGGCGGCAAAGCCGTTCCTGAAGCAGCTCATCAAGGCGCAGCTCGAGGTCGCGGCTCAGGCCGCAAAGCCGATCCAAGACTTCCCGCTGTTCCCGCCGTACGCGCAGCAGACCTACGACGCCGTCGCTGGTATCGCCTACGACGAGCTCAAGGTCGTCTACACGATCGCCGACAAGGTCGAGCGCCAGAACGCGGATGACGCCCTGAAGGCTCGCGTCAAGACGGAAATCGCCGCCAAGGTCGAGGCCGAGGAGCTGCCCAGCTCCGCGCTCGCCGAGGTCAGCGCCGCATACAAGTCGGTGTCGAAGAAGGTCATGCGCACCCGCGTGCTCACCGAGGGCATCCGCATCGATGGCCGTGGCCTCAGCGACATCCGCGCCCTCGACGCCGAGGTTCAGGTCATCCCGCGCGTTCACGGTTCCGCGATCTTCCAGCGCGGCGAGACCCAGATTCTGGGCGTCACGACACTGAACATGCTGAAGATGGAGCAGCAGATCGACTCGCTGGCTCCTGTCAAGAAGAAGCGCTACCTGCACCACTACAACTTCCCGCCCTACTCCACGGGTGAGACCGGTCGCGTGGGTTCGCC
>JANXTJ010000225.1 GCA_025352485.1 Salinibacterium sp. | reverse complement strand
CGGCGCCGGCGGCATCCGTCGACTGCGGCTGCGCGAACGGGCTGTCCCCCGGGCGAACCACGGGGTAGGGGAACGCGGCCGAGATGACGCTAGAGATGCCGAGGCCGACGAGCAGAATGCACGCGCTCAGGCCGATCAGTGCCGGCAGCGTCATCCACTGCCCGGAGATCATCACGGTGACCACGCTTCCGACGAGCACGAGCGGCACGCCAATCGCCAACGCTGGCACCAGCCGCCCCCAGCGATCGGCTCGGCCCGAGGTGTTCGCCGACACGTGGATCCAAAAGGCTGTGCTGTCGTAGGCGAGGTCATTGTGCGGAGACCAGCCGAGAAACAGCGCCATCACCGGCACCGGGAGCCAGGCGATGAACGCCCATGGAACTCCGCCGACGACGAGGGCGGCGACCATCATGATCGGCACGATCGGGATGACGACGAAGGCCACCCGATAACGGGCATCGCGAGACCAGTAGGTGAGGCTGCGGGCGGCGATGGCGCCGGTGGGAGTGGCGGGAAGCCGCTGAAACCAACCGAGACCGGTGTAGTGCTTCGCGGCGGCCTCGCGCGGCTGCGTGACGAGCATCGTGGCCACGACGAAGCGCCAGACGAACCAGAGCACCGCGAGGAAGGCTACGGCGATCAGGAGGTGCGGGAGCACCGCAGCAGCCTGATCGTTGGCCGCGTCGCTCGGCAGGCTCCAGACGGCACCCAACGGGGTCCACGCCACCACATCGGCGATCTTACGCACGACGGGAAGACCGCTGGTCTGCCAGTCGACCCCCGCGAGCAGGGCCACCAGTGGGGCGGCCAGGGCGAGCATGATCAACAACAGGATGCCCGCGACATCTCGCGCTCGGCGCGACGCGAGAAACAGGGAAGCGATGCCGGATGAGACCCGCGCCGCCAGCACGCAGGTCGGGACGATCAGGATGGCGGCAAGCATCGCCAGCAGGGCGGGCCCTGGGCTCCGACTCCAGGTCACGATCTGGCCGAGGGCGAAGAGCGTGACGATGACGGTCGGCACGCTGATGGTGGCGGCAACGGCGAGCCCAAAAGCGAGCTTCGGGGTCGGAATGCCGAACAGTGAGAAGCGCCGGGGGTCGAGCGTGTCATCCACCCCGAACACGAGGGGAAGAAGCAGGAATGCGAGCACCACGAGCGAGCCAAAGGCCACGACGATCGTTCCGGCCATATCGGCGGTGGCTGCACGCAGTGCAATGAGACCCGCCGTGACGATCCCGGCCAGGCCGAGGCCGTAGATCAGGGCAATAGCCATTCCCACAAGTTGCCAGGGGCTGCGCTTAATAATGTTGCGCAGCAGGGTCAGCTTCAGTCGGAGAAACTGTGCAACCACTCGAGCCCCTCCACCGTTTTGCGGCCCCCGGCGAGCTCGACGAACCGCTCCTCAAGCGTCTGGCCGCCCCTGACCGCCGCCATCGTGCCGTCGGCGAGAAGGTCGCCGTTCACGATCACGGCGACGTTGTCACAGATACGCTGCACCAGATCCATGCTGTGGCTGGAGAGCACGACCGTGCCGCCGGCCGCCGCGTAATTCTTCAGGATGTCGGTGATTGTCGCCGCCGATACCGGGTCTACCGATTCGAACGGTTCGTCCAAGATGAGGATGCGCGGGGAATGAATCATGGCCGCGGCAAGGGCGATCTTCTTCGTCATGCCCGCCGAGTAATCGGTGACCAGACGGCCGAGGGAATCTTCGAGCCCAAACGCTCCCGCGAGGTCGGTGCTGCGCTTTCGCGCCGTGACATTGTCGAGGCCGCGCAGCACGCCCGCGTAGTAGAGCACCTGAGCGCCGGTCAGCCGGTCAAAGAGCCTGAGCCGATCGGGTAGCACCCCCATATTTCGCTTGGCGATGACCGGGGCGGCCCAGACATCCGCGCCGTGGACGGCGACCGCACCAGAATTTGGGCGCAACAGGCCGGTGATCATCGACAGCGTGGTGGTCTTGCCGGCGCCGTTGGGGCCGACGATGCCGTAGAACGCGCCGACGTGCACCGTCAGGTCGATGCCGTTGACGGCGACCTTGTCATCGAACTTCTTGGTGAGACCCTCGATTTTGAGCACGACCTCTGGGCTCGCGCGCGGCGCCCTCTTCCGCGGTGTCACCGCAACCCTTGGCGGCTTTTTGGCGGTGGCCGGCCTGGCGTTGGACGCCGTCTTCCGCGCGGGTGTGGACGCCGCGGGGCCCGGAAGATTAGGCTTCTTTACCGGTGCCGTCCTGCGTTTTGGGGTGGCGGATGCCGTCGGACGCGTCGGCTTTTCTTCGGGGCCGGGGTCTGAGGCTTTTTCCACCATACAAACCTACCAATCTCGGCTGAGCCTTGAGTTTGCATCACGAACACGCAACATCGGCAGCAGTCTCGCCGACTTTCGGGCCCAGCGCGTAAGCTTTGCTCAGCACAAAGCTGTGTCTGATACGGATCTCGCAGGTGAATGGAAGCTCAACCTTCGCACCGCAGGTCTGAGACAACTTTGAGGAGATCCGTGTGACCACGCAGATCGTGATCCTGGCGGCCGGCATGGGCAGTCGACTGGGGCGATCGCTTCCGAAACCCCTCACCGTGTTGAGCGATGGCCGCAGCATCATGCAGCAGCAGTTCGACAACATTCGTCACGCATTCGGAACCAGTGCTCGCGTGACAGTCGTGGTGGGTTACCGACTCGAGCACATCATCGAAGCGTTTCCGAGCGCATCCTTCGTCTACAACGAACAATATGACCAGACGAACACGTCGAAGAGCCTGATGCGCGCCCTGCAGGCTTCGACTCCCGGCGGCGTGCTCTGGATGAACGGCGACATCGTCTTCGACCCGGCCGCGCTCGACCGTGCCGCCACGATGGTCACCCGGGACCGGTCGTTCGTTTCCGTAAATACCTCCGCCGTGTCGGCCGAAGAGGTCAAGTACACGATCGATGCGACGGGCTATATCAAGGATCTCTCTAAGACGGTCACCGGCGGGCTCGGCGAGGCGGTCGGCATCAACTACATCTCCCGTGACGACAAGGCGACCTTGTTGAGGCAGCTTCGCCGCGTTGCAGACCAGGACTACTTCGAGCGAGGCCTTGAGCTCGCGATCGCCCACGACGGCCTGCGCGTCGAACCCGTTGACATCTCCGACTTCTACGCGGTAGAAGTCGATTTTGCGGAAGACCTCGAACGCGCAAATCTCTTCGTCTAAACCCGCTGAGCCTGCCCGTCGATGCCGGCACCGACCGAGTCGCTTGCCGGTGAAATTTCGGCCGCTCCAATCGGCCATTATCATTGAGGCCGTGACGAACAACGTGCTGGGGCGCCCCGCTTGGTCCCCCGCGGCACGCTACCGTCGCTCGCTCTGGCTCTTGACGATGCGCGACCTCAAGGTGCGTTACTCGACATCGGTGCTCGGCTACTTCTGGTCGGTCCTTGACCCACTGGTGATGGCCGGGATCTACTGGTTCGTCTTCACGCAGGTGTTCCACCGCAGCGCCGGCAGCGAACCGTACATCGTGTTTCTCATCACTGCACTGTTGCCGTGGATGTGGTTTAACGGGGCCGTGTCCGACTCGACCCGCGCCTACATCCGCGAGGCCAAACTCATCAGGTCCACCAAGATTCCCCGCACGATTTGGGTCGTTCGCCTGGTGCTGTCGAAGGGGATCGAGTTCATCGCCAGCATCCCCGTCATCGTCATTTTCGCGGTCATTTCGGGTGCAGTTCTGCACTGGCAGGCCGTATTTTTCCTCCTCGCAATCGCCCTACAGGCGATCTTCACCACGGGCGTCGGCCTCATCGTGGCGCCGCTCGTGATCTTCTTCCGCGACCTAGAACGGGCGACGAAGCTGGCCCTGCGCTTTATGTTTTACGCGAGCCCGATCATCTACGGCGTGACCGATCTGCCCCCACAGCTGCACCTGCTCGCCTCGTTCAACCCCCTGGTCGGCATCCTCTCGATGTACCGGGCGGGGTTCTTCCCCGATCAGCTTGATCCGATGGAAATCGGCATCGGCGCGGCGGTCAGCATCGCCGTGCTGGGCATCGGGCTGCTCGTCTTCACTCGCACCGAGCGTGCTGTGCTCAAGGAGATCTAGTGAGCATGCCCTCCTCGAACGCCGCGCCGCAGCTCGCGCCGGTCGTTATCACCGTGGCCGATGCCGGCATCCGATTCAAACGCAACCGGCATTCTCGACGCAGCTTCAAAGACCTTTTCGCCGGGCGCAGCCGACGCTCACGAGCGAACGAGTTCTGGGCGCTGCGCAACGTCTCGTTCGACGTGCGGGCCGGCGAAGCGATCGGCGTCGTCGGGCGCAACGGCCAGGGCAAGTCGACGCTGCTGAAACTGGTGGCCGAGGTGATCCTGCCCGACGAGGGCACGGTGTCGATCGGGCAGGGCGTGGCCCCGCTCATCGAAATCACCGGTGGATTCGTCGAAGATCTGACCGTGCGCGAAAACGTGTTCCTCACCGCCGGCCTGCACGGGATGACGCGGCGAGAGATTCAGGCTCGTTTTGACGAGATCATCGCGTTCGCCGAGATCGGGGCGTTTCTCGACACCCCGTACAAACACCTCTCCAGCGGGATGCGCGTTCGGATCGCGTTCGCGGTCATATCTCGGCTGGAGGAGCCGATCATGCTGGTCGACGAGGTGCTCGCGGTCGGCGATAAGGCATTCCGCGAAAAGTGCTACAACCGGATCGAGGAGCTTCTTGCCGGTGGCCGGACCCTGTTCTTCGTTTCCCACAGCGAAAAAGACCTGCGCAGGTTTTGCACTCGCGGCCTGTATCTCGACCAGGGCGCTCTCGTGCTCGACGCGCCAATAGAACAGGTGCTCGACCGCTACAACTCGGATTACGGCTTCTAGCCGGCGCGTTCTAGAAGGCGCGTTCTAGTCGGCGCAGTCAAGCCCCGCCAGCGCTTTTGGTTCACGCGGGCGGCGTCGGTTAGCGTTTAACCATGGTCAAAGCTCAGGATCTGGCGCAGTCCAGCCCGTTCGTGGTGCGCGGAATCGACAGGGTGCTGACGGTGCAGCGGCCGGTGGTGCTTGCCCACATTCGCGGCATCCGGCGCGGGCGCCTCGACGCAAGCCCCGAGGAGATCATCCGCGTTCTCGAGCGCCGCTACCTGACCGCAGTGACCGCCGGTGGAGCGCTGGTCGGTGCAAGCGCCGCTCTCCCTGCGGTGGGAACAGGGGCGGCCTTGGCCCTCTCCGGGGTGGAGACCGCCGGCTTCCTCGAGGCGAGCGCGCTATTTGCCCAATCGGTTACAGAGGTGCACGGCATTGTCGTCGATGACCCGGATCGGGCCAGGGCGCTGGTGATGACCATGGTGCTGGGAACCGCCGGAACCGACCTCGTCACACAGCTGGCCAGTCAGGCCATCGGAGTCGCGCCCGCCCGCGGCCAATACTGGGGCGAGCTGGTCACCAAGAGTCTGCCGCGCACCGTGATGGGCCCGATCGCTGATGGCATCAAGAAGACCTTCATGAGGCGGTTCGCCGTGGCCCAGGGCACCAATGCCATCGGGCGGCTCATCCCGTTCGGAATCGGCGCCGTCATCGGCGGTGGCGGCAATCACCTGTTGGGCCGCCAAATCGTGCGCACCGCCCGCGCGGGCTTCGGCCCGGCCCCCAGCACGTTTCCGAGCTGGCTCGAGCCGACCGTGAAACTGCCCCGCCCTCCGCGCCGCGGCCAAACACCACGGGCGGCTAAATCAGCGGTGGCCGGCCCGCACGCGTCATCCGCCACACCGTTGCCCAGCTGAGGCTTCGCCGACCGCCGGGACTCTCCCGCCACCCGGCGAGCCAGCCCCCGAACCAGGCCCGAAGCCCTGCGGGGCGGCGAACCGAGCGGATCAACTGGATGCCCGTCCAGCTGGCCACATAGATCGGCACTAACACCCACGGCAGATTGCGTTTGGCCAGCCAGACCCGGTTTCGGGCATTCAGCCGGTAGTAGTAGCCATGCCGGGCCGGATCGATCGCCGGATGGTTGGCGACGAGGTCACCCGCGTAGAGCACCCGTTTGCCCTGATCCCAGACCCGCCACGCCAACTCGATTCCCTCGTGAGCGTAGAAGTAGGGGCCGCCCCACCCGCCCGCCGCATCGAAGACGGTGCGCGGCAGAAGGGTGGCGCCTTCCCAGACGGAGAAGGCGTTGCTCGAGTGCGCGGGGTCGCCCTTGCGGATCCGCGGGATCCAGCGTCGCGGGTTTTCGTTCCCAGACGCGTCCACGACTCTGGGCTGCAACAGCCCGATGCTGGGGTCCGCAACGATCTTGGCGATGGCGTCGGCGAGGAACGTGGGCGACGGGATGCTCGCGTCGTCATCCAGAAAGAAGATCCAGTCACCGGCGACCGCGGCGGCCCCACGGTTGCGGCCCTCCGGAATACCCAGGTTCTGCGCCAGCGCGAGCGCCCGGACGTCGGCGGGCAGTTCGACGGGGATCCAGCCGTTGCCGACGACGACGATATCCTGGGCGACCCCGCGCTGGGCCGCCAGGCTGCGCAGGGCGCGGGCAAGGTCATCCGGCCGCGTGCCCATGGTGAGGCACACGACGCCGACCGACGGCAGCTCGTTCAGGCGCGCACCCGCTTGGAGGCCATGATGGCAACGAAATGGCCGATCAGTGCGAGCACCGCTAGGGGAAGAAGGATTAGTACGAGGCCACGGTCCGCGAGGTGTTCCGGCAGAAAAAGGCCAATGATCGCGACGACGAACGCCAGGATGGTGAGCTCCACCGAGTGATACAGCCGGTGGAACGGCACAAAGCGGGCCGCGCTGCGCAGGCGAGCGATCAGACGCTGGCTGGGCTCGGCCTCGCCCTTACGGTCGCTGAGTTTGGGAAGACCCGCGTTCGCCCTGGCCACGTGAACCATGTCGTTCAGCGCCTTATTGAGCACGACGACGAGGGCAAGCGCAAAGCCCGCGGTCGTCCAAGCAAAGGCATCCGGAAAATGTAGCGGCCAGCCGGCGGCCCTGATGCCGAGCGCGATCGGGATGAGAGCCTCGGTCGTGTAATGCCCGACCTTGTCGAGGAAGATTCCGGCCGGCGACTTGCTGTTGCGCCAGCGGGCGACCTCACCGTCACTGCAGTCGACGAGCATTTGCAGCTGGCCCAGCACCAGCGCTAGCGCCGCGCCAGCCACACCGGGGATGAGCAGTGCGGCCGCCGTAGACCATCCCACGAGAATCATCAGCCCGGTCACGCCGTTGGCCGAGATGCTGGTCTTCAGCAGCAGCCAGGTCAGATACGGCGAGATATCGCGCAGGTAGAGCGACGCCGTCCAGTGCTCGGCGTTGGCGCGCTGCCGCACTTCGGGCGGCTGGGTAACCTGGCGCAGCTGGGCAATTGAGGCGGGGTGCACGGGGTGTGCATCGAGAGTCACCGTCGTCACCGTCCCCGGTGTTCGGTGATGTCGCCGCTGAGTTTCAGGAAACCGAGAATAAAGCCGATGCCCCATCCGAAGTGAATGCAGGGCAAGACCACGAGATACCAGAGGCCGGTGCGCAGCCCTTCGCGCGCCGCAATGGTGGCTGCGGTGATCACGAAAGCCGCGTAGAGCGCTGGAACCAGGAATGCGAGAGCAAGCCACGGCATCCCGACAGCGAGCCCAACGATCCCGAGGATCAGAGTGACGAGAATCCCCAGGACGGCCAGCGGGGGCACGAAGTAGCGAACCGAGTTGGCAGTTCCGAAGCGGCGGGTGAGTTCGCCGCGCCAGATTCCGGTGGCAACAAATTGGCGGATGAGCTTGCTCAGGCTGGAACGCGGACGGTAGACGACGGTCAGCTCTGGCGTGAACCATACGGTGCCGCCGGTTGCCCGCAGTCGGCGGTTGAGCTCCCAGTCTTGGCCGCGCTTGATGTCTTCGTCGAAGAGGCCCACCTCGACGAGGCGGGAGCGCTGGAAAACCCCGAGGTAGGCAGTGTCGGCCGGGCCGGCCTTGCCGCCCACGTGATGCTGGGTGCCCCCGAGCCCCTCCGGCGAGCCGTACGCGTGCGCGACCGCTTTCTGGAACGGGGCGGTGCCTTCGGCCTTCATGATGCCGCCCACATTGTCTGCACCCGTTTCGAGCAGAGTCCTGACGGCCACCCTGGTATAGTAACTGGGCAGCACAGAATGGGCATCCACCCGCACGACGATCGGGTAGCTGGAGGCTCTGATCGCCGCATTGAGCCCGGCCGGTGTCGATCCCAGTTTGTTCGGGATGCTGCGAATGCGCGGGTCGACCCGTGCCATCGCCCCGATGAGGTCATCCGTGCCGTCGACGCTCGGCCCGAGCGCGAGGACGACCTCGAAAGGGCCCTCGTAGTCTTGATCGATGAGGCTGTTCACTGCGGCCTCAACGTGCTCGGCCTCATTCAGAACAGGCATCACGTAAGACACGCCCGGGAGGGCGTCTGCCTTCTTCGCCATGAGGTCCAATACGTCGCGCTGGTGAGTCAGATGAGCCTACCAACGCTGAACGGCGTGGGGTTATTCGCCCCACGCCGTTCGTTGGCTTCTACTTGAGCGTGCCGAGTTTCAGATCCACGGTGGATGCCGAGCCGCCCCGCAGGTAGGTAACGGTGGCTGTGGAGCCCGCCGCCGCCGCCCGCACCTGAGCGGTGAGGTCGGTCTTGCCGGTAATCGGGATGCCGTTGAAGTTGGTCACGACGTCGCCGACCTTCAGACCAGCGGCTTCGGCTGCCCCGCCCTGAGTGATCTCCATGATGCTGGCGCCCACGAACTTGCTGTTCTGGGTCGTGTCATCCGTGACGTCTGCTACCGATGCGCCCAACAGCCCGTGGGTGGCGGTTCCGGTGGCGATGATCTCTTTGCTGATGCGCTGAGCGACGTTGGACGGAATCGCGAATCCCACACCGATGCTGCCGGCCTGGCCGGAAGTTGTGCTTCCCGATGACGCAATCGCGACGTTGATGCCAATGACGTTGCCGTTGGAGTCGAGCAACGCCCCGCCCGAGTTGCCCGGGTTGATCGCCGCATCCGTCTGAATCACCGCGAGCGAAATTGTCGCGCTGGATTTCGCCGTCGTTCCGCTCTGCCCTTGGCCGAGGTCGAAGTTCCAGAAATCGTAAGGGCCTTTTTGCTGGTCGGGCGCTGGCGTCGACGGCGTGCTGTCCCCCGACGTGTCAGGAGCTGCGGATGAGGCGATCGTGATGCTGCGGTTGAGGGCGCTGACGATGCCGTCGGTCACCGACCCGGAGAGCCCCAAGGGTGCTCCGATCGCGATCGCGGTGTCGCCCACATTCAGCTTGGAGGAGTCGGCGAAGCCGGCCGGGGTGAGGTCGGCGCCATCCACTTTGATCACGGCGAGGTCGGAGGTGGGGTCGGTTCCGACGACTTTGGCGCTGAAGATGCGGCCGTCGTAGGTCGTCACGCTGATTTTGGCGTCAGCCGCGGCTCCGTCGAGGGTCACCACGTGGGTGTTGGTCAGGATGTATCCGTCGCTGGACAGAACGACGCCGGAGCCGGTACCGCCCGATTTGGCTGCCGTGACGTTGATGGTCACTACTGACGGTGCGGCCTTCGCTGCCACGGCCGTGACCGGCGTGACATTCTTCGGGTCGTTGACGGTAATCGTCTGTGCGGTGGGATTTCCCGTGACGCTGTGGTTCGAGCTGGATGAGGTGGCCCAGAGCGCCACCCCCGCGCCGGAAATACCGCCAACGAGGGCGCCAACGGCGAGAGCTGCGACAACTCCGACCGCCGCACCTCGTCGCTTAGCGATCGCGGGATGCTCGTCGGCGTTGATCGGCTGGGCTTCCACCGTTACGGCTGCAGGCGCCGGTGCGCGGCGCGCCCGGGGCGCCTGGGGCGCTGGTGTGATCGAACCTTCTGCGGGATTCTGGGGTGCGTCGGTCATGGGAATGCTCCTTTCAGCGAGGAAAGCTTCCAACGCCAACCTGAACATTGTATTTGAGGGGACTGTGAGGCTACCTTGGCCGGGCGATGAGGCCTTTTTGCAGCCGGGGCGGCTGGGATTGGCGGTGCATTCGTGCTGCACTTCGCAGCCCCGGCGGTGGCGACAAGTCGGTTGGCCACGCTTTCGCGGCTTGGCCGCGGCATTGGCTGCTTGGCCCCCACCGGGGAGGGTAGGAGCGAAACGCTCACCGTCAACAGGACAATCTGAGCTCCACGGCTCAGCAGGAGCTCCGAGCTTTCAGCAGCCGGGACCACCCGGGTTGGCGGTGCATTCGTGCTGCACGAGAACCGTTTTCGCTGACCCGGCGGTGGCGGTAAGCCGGTTCGCCGGAACGGGAAGGACCCCCCGAATGCCGAGCCACGGGCCGTCGCCGAACCGGTACTCGGCCGTGTAGTCGATCGTGAGATCGATGAAATAAGTGCCGGCCGCCCGGTAAATGTGGCTGGTGGGTGTCGGATCGAACTCCGAGATGCCCTGACTCGCCCAAGTGCCGCCCGGAGTGCTCTCGGCGGAGCGATCACCGTCACCGTAAACCCAGTGCCATTTGGTCGGCGTGAACCGCACAGAGGCTGGTTGCTCCAACAAGGTGCCGTTTTTGACCTGCACACCGCCGGTGGCAAAGAAGTTGGTGTCGAGGCCCACGATCATCCAGCCGCGCGGTTCCATGTTGTCGACACCAGCATCCGGACGGAACGCCGCAATATCGGTCAGCGAGATCAGGGGCGTTTCCTCCTCGCCGTGATCGACGTTGAAGCGGCAGCGATCGCCCACAACAACCTTGCAGTGGGCGTTCGGATCGATCGGCAGAATTATCTCGGGCCCTCCTCCACCGCTCTCGCCAATGCCGTCAGCGCCGGGACTGCCCTTTGTGCCCTCGAGGACCGCCTCACCGTCGGTCAGGTTGCCGGTGACACACGTTCCGGCGTACTCGTCGACCTTGGTGCAACTGGATTCAGAAGCTAGGGCAAAGGGCTGCCCCACGGGAAGAAGTAGCGCGAGGACGCCGAGCAGCCCCGCTAACAGAACGACGCGCCGGACCATGGTTCACTATTTTCGAGGTGAAGGCTATCTGCGTCGCGCGCATCGAATGTGATCTCGAGGCTATACAGAACTCGTCGGTCAGACCGAGTAACGTCTGCCCCTGCCGAGTTAACAAATCGCGTTCCCGAAGAGTCCGAACACAGGTACATGACCACCTCTGCCGATCCATTTC
>JANXTJ010000008.1 GCA_025352485.1 Salinibacterium sp. | reverse complement strand
GATCACGACCACCGAGGGGATGAGTGCTCCCGGCGAACTGCTCGTGCGCGGCCCCAACGTCATGCTGGGCTATCTGGGCCGGGATGACGCGACCCGCGACACCCTCGATGCCGACGGGTTTTTGCATACGGGTGACATCGCCAGCGTCGACGAGAATGGCGTGTTCTGGATCGTCGACCGACTCAAAGAACTCATCAAATACAAGGGCTATCAGGTCGCTCCGGCCGAACTGGAGGCGCTGCTGCTGACCCATCCCGACATCACCGATGCCGCGGTGGTTGGCGCCCCCGATGCCGACGGCCAGGAGGTGCCGAAGGCCTTCGTGGTCAAAGCCGCCGACTCGTCCCTCGACGAGGTGGGCGTGATGCAATTTGTCGCCGAGCGCGTCGCCCCGCACAAGAAGATTCGCCAGGTGTCGTTCATCGCGGTAGTGCCGAAGTCGAGCTCTGGCAAGATCCTGCGCAAAGACCTCAGAGGCACATAGCCCGCCCACACGGCGGATCATTCGTTGCGCGCGGGTATCCTGTAGCGATGCCCGAGAGCCCGATGTCGGCGAGCCCTTACGAGGTGCTCGGGGCTGCGGCATCTGCGACCGACGATGAGTTGCGTCGGGCGTTCCGTCTGGCGCTGCGCAAGACGCATCCTGACACCGGGGGAGACCCGCAGCGCTTCGTCGCCGTACAGCTCGCCTGGGAGCGCATCGGCAGCCCGGAGCGGCGCGCCGCCTACGATTCCGGGCGCGGGCAGATCGAGAGTCGCGAGACGTTTACCGCGCAGGCAGCCCGGCCCCGCCACGACAGTCGCCCGAGGGCGCGCGCGTACGGGCATCCCGGCGGTTGGCGGCGAGAAAAATACCTCGGCCGGCTGCGGGAGTGGGTCGGCTGGGGCGTCGACATTGCCGACCCCTACGATCCGGTGCTGGTGCGGGATGCCCCGCGCGAGATCAAGCGCATCCTCGCGGACGCCCTCGCCGAGGAGGCCACCGCCCGCGGCCTGAGCGCTCTGGGGATCGGGTACACAATCTGGCACGACGTCGCCGCCGGTAACCCCGATGACAAGATCGACCACATTGTGCTCGGGCCCAGCGGCCTGTTCGCCATGCTGTCCGAAGATTTTGGCGGCCCCGTGCGGGTGCGCAAGGGCGAGCTGATCGGCGAGGCGCTCGAGGGCGAACGCCCGATGCACGAGCTGGCGACCCGGGCGAAGGTGCTCGCCCGATCCCTCGGTGTGCGTTTTACGGCCCTCGTGATCGTGCTGCCGGATGCCGCTCTCGACGAGCCGCTCACCGGGCTCGGAAGCATCCGCGGGGCCGCCACCATCGCCGTTCGGCAGGAGCACTTGGCCGCGCTGCTGCGCACGGGTGTCCCCGACGTTGATCCGATCGGCGGAAATGAACTCTTCGACGTGCGCAGCCGCATCACGGGCGGCGTCCGGTTCGTCTAGCGCAGACCGAGGTTCTCGCCCCCGACCGGCCGTTCCGCACCCTCGAGGGGCTCGGCGTGCTGCGACTCGCCGGTTGGCGCGGCGGAGTAGCCGAACTCGCTCAGGGTCGGCGGTGGCGGTAGCTGCGGCGGAATCGGTGAGGGGGCAACGTATGGCCCCGGCGGTGACGACCAGTCGCTGGCCGTGACCGGTTCGATTGTCGCGGAGCGCGCCTGGGCAAAAAGTCCCAGGTCGGGCGCGCCATCCAGCGGAACCCCATCTCGTCGATGACGAGCCTGTTTCGGCTCCAGCGTGCCGTCACCCATAGGATCCTTTCGCCCCGAAAGATTCACATTACAACTTGTAGAAAGTTTCTCACTTAACCGCGCGTGCGCAGCGGTACCCACCGGATAGCAGTCTGGCAGCGAACCGTCTCCATGGCGCATAGGCTGGGGGCTTCTTTGGGAAGGTACGCAGGGCAGTGATCAGAGTTATTAGCTACAACCTCCGCAAGAACCGAGCGATCACGGAGCTCGTCGAATTGGCGAAAACTCCCGATCTCGATGCCCTCTGCCTTCAAGAGTGCATCGCCTCTGAACTGCCCGCGGAGATCGGCAATTTGCACCTCGCCGACTCCACCAAACGCAATCGCCTTGGCCTTGCGGTCTACTACCGCAAAGACCGTTACGAGCAAATTGCAAGCCAATCGTTCGAGTTGAAGAAGTCGTTGCACGATCTGATTTTCTCGCCCACGCCTGAGCGCCTCGTTGGGGCGAAGCTCATCGATCGGCAGACCAAACACGAGCTCGTTCTCGCCTCGTTTCATGCCGCCCCGCTGACCGCGCTCAATTCGTTGCGGCGCAAGCAGATCACGGCGGCCCATGAGTTGCTGCAGACCCTCGGCTCTGGCGCGCCCATCCTGATGATCGGTGACTACAACTACCCGCTATTCCAGGACGGTCTATCTGAGAAGGTCGCCAAAACCGGTTATGACCTCACCCTGAGCGATCGCCGCACCTACACGGCCTACAAGTTCTTCCGCGGTCATTTCGATTTCGTGACCTCGCAAGGTTTCACCATCGACGGCGTCGAGACCCTTCCGCGTGGATCCTCCGACCACATCCCGATTCTGGTCACCGCCTCATACGGCACCGCGAGTTACGGCACGGCCGAGGAAGTCGCTGCCTAAGAAACATCTCACGCGCGCGAGAGCGTCTTGTAGGGAGAATGGTGTTATGGCGAGCGCAGGCAAATTCCCCGGGGCAGGCAGTTGGGTCGTCATCGGATCGCTGGCCATCGTGGCCGCCACCCTGGGCGTCGTGCTCTCGAGTGGGCTCAGCCTCGCGAATGCCGCCGGCCGTCCCATCGACGCACCCGCCGTGTCAATCACACCGACGGCGCCCCACTCAAACATCCCGTCGCCGAGCCCGACGCCACCAGCACCCGCCGGCGCTGGCGCTGGCGCCCACGATGGCCCGCCCTCGGTCGTCGCAGCACCGCTTCCGGTAACCGTGACCCTTGACGACAACGGCGCCGAGGGCCACGGCGGCAAAGATAGCGGCGGCGGCAAAGACTCCAGCCGCGATGGCAGCGGCAGCAAAGACGGCGGCGGCGGTAACGGCGGTAACTAAGAAGTCTCTCACCGGGGGCTCGCCAACCTCTTAGACAGCGACGACAGGCTGTGGGAGACGAAAGGAATTCCATGCCCCTCAAAATCACTCGCCCCGTCGTGATCGGCTCGGCCTTCGCGCTAGCTGGCGTGCTCTGCATCGGCGGTGTTGCGGCCGCGCAGGCCACCAACGGCATCCTGCCCGCGAGCCCCGCCGCACGGCACAGCGTGGAGACCGCGCCCACGGCGGATCCGACGGATGCGCCCCATCCCACCAATGCGCCCGATCCCACTGAGACGCCCGATCCCACCGAGACGGCGCCTCCCGCCGGCACTACGGACCCGGCTGATACCACTGACAAGACGGACACCCCCGAGGCTGGCGATGTTTCCGACGCTGGCAGCGACGACACTGACCAGGGCGGTCAGAAGGATCACCAGAAGCACGATTCCGGTAACCACGACGGTCACGGCTCCGGAGATCAGGGCGCAGACGCCCAGCACGGCGTCGACCGCTAACCCTTCGCCGAGAGTGGGGTATCGGGTCCTAACGGAGCCGGTACCCCATTCCGCGTACCGTCTCAATGTGCTCGGCGCCGAGCTTGGCTCGCAGGTACCCGACGTAGACGTCAACAATGTTCGAGCCGGGATCGAAGTCGTAGCCCCAGACTCGGCTGAGCAGTTGTTCGCGGCTCAGCACCCGGTCGGGGTTGCGCATGAGCTCTTCGGTCAGCGCAAACTCGCGGGCCGACAGCTCCACCTGCCGACCGTGAACCGTCGCGCGTCGCGTGCGCAGGTCAAGGTCGAGGCCGTCGACCGAGAGAATTGAGCTACCGCCCGCCGCGGCATCCGCGATTCTGAGCCGGATGCGCGCGAGCAGTTCATCGAACCGGAACGGTTTGGGCATGTAGTCGTTGGCCCCACCCTCGAGGCTGGCGAGCGTGTCCTGCGCCGAGGTGCGCGCGGTCAACACGATCACCGGGAGCACCAATTCGGTGGCGCGCAGTCGTCGCAGCACCTCGAAGCCATCGATTCCCGGCAGGCCGATGTCGAGCACGAGCAGGTCGAAGTCGCCGGATCGGGCCCGTTCGAGGGCCGCCGGCCCGGTCACGGCAAGCTCCGTGCTGAAGCCGGCAGAGGAGAGGCCTTTTTCGATGAAGGCAGAGATTCGGGTCTCGTCTTCGGCGATGAGTATGCGGCTCACGGTGCTGCCTCCTGCTGCCCGTCGGCAACAACGTAGGGGATATCGATCGCGAAGGTCGGCCCGCCCACCCTCGCCTCGACGCGGGCGACCCCGCCGTGCGCTTTCGCGATCGCCGTGACGATCGCTAGGCCAAGCCCTGAGCCGGCGATGCCGCGACCCGTCGTCCCGCGCCCAAAGCGCTGAAAGATCCGGTCCGCCGATTCGGGGGCGATGGCGGGGCCGTCGTTAGACACGCGGAAAATCAACCGGTCACCGTCGACGGCGCTCTCGAACTGGATTACGCCGTCGGCATGGCCGTGGGTCACGGCGTTCGCGGCGAGTTGCAGCAGGGCCTGGGTGATGCGTTCCGGGTCGAGTTCGGCGACCACGTGGGCCAATTGCACGATGACACAGCGGTGGGCGGGGGAGAGCGCGCTGGCCTTGAGACGCACGCTCTCGGTGAGCGCGGCGACATCCGTGGGCACCAGGCGTGGATGCAGCGGCCGGTTGATCACGGAAAGTTCTGAGATATCGCGCACCAGCCCGTTCATGCGGTCGAGCTCGTCGATGGCGATCGCTCGGGTTGCCTCGACATCTCTCGCGTCGTCCACCCGCATGAGTTCGAGCTGGCCACGAACGATGGTGATCGAGGTTTTAAGCTCGTGTCCGACATCATCCAGCAGTTGGCGCTGACCGACCAGCGCCGATTCGAGCCGATCCAGCATGTCGTTCACCGTCACGGTCAGG
>JANXTJ010000299.1 GCA_025352485.1 Salinibacterium sp. | reverse complement strand
GGCGCCTGACGGCATGCGGGTCTTCCCCGCCGCGGAAACTTGGCGACGCGTTCCTTCGTGGGAATGGCATCGGGCGGGCGTGGGGCCGCAACGATCGGCGGCGGTGTTGCGGGCGGCGGTGGTCTCGGCAGCCTTGGAGCGCACCCTCGATCACGGGCGCGGTGGGGCGGTTATCGAGCGGGCGCTGCGCAGTGTTCCGGGCGTGGGGGTCTGGACGGCGGCCGAAACTATGCAGCGCTCCCATGGTGATCCCGACTCGCCCAGCTTCGGCGACTATCACCTTCCTGCGCTGGTCGGCTGGGCGCTGGCCGGTGCCCCCGTAGACGACGATGGGATGCTCGAACTACTCGCCCCGTGGGCCGGCCACCGCCAGCGCATCGTGCGCCTGATCGACGTCAGTGGCTTCACGAAGCCCCGCTTCGGACCCCGGATGACCGTGCAGGACCACCGCGGCCACTAGCTCCGCTACCGCCGCCGCTCGCTCCGCTGCGGCAGGTTGGGGTTCCGGTGGATTGGCCCGAAATGCGTCGGCATGGGCGGGGCACGGAGCGGCATCGGCGGGCTGGTCCAAGACACTCTCGTCCGTCATTACATTTGTGTGGGCGCCCACCAAATGTAATGACGCGCGAGAGCGCGCGGAGACCGATCGGCAGCCCAGCCTTGCGCGAGGCCGGCTCGACTCATCTGCCGACTCATGTGCCGCGAGACCAGGAGACTGCTCGTGCACGGGCGCGAATGTGCACTTTCCGTCAAAGATCTGGGGTACTGCGCGCCAGGCCAGCGCGGGCCAACCAAAATCGGAGTATGCGGGTTCCCGAGGCGCTTGAGCTGTTAGGTAATTTTGCTCGACGGTCGGAACTCCTCGCGCTGGGATGCAACGAGCAACTCCTGGACCTGAGCCTTTACTACCGAAAGATCTTGCGGGTCAGGGTTGGCCAGTATGCATCCGTGGGGACGCCGGAGGCGATCCTGAAAGCACTCAGAGTCGGTGGTCGGCTCGCCTGTGTGAGCGCCATCGCCTATCACGCTGGCGAAGACGCGAATGTGGAGCCGATCCATGTTCTCGTGAAGTACGGCGCTTCGCGCCTCGGCGGATCCGGAAACGAGATTGTGCACTGGACCCGCCATGAAGTCGCCGGCACGAGACTCGTCGTGTCCGTCGAAGCGGCGGCGCGCCAGGTGCAAATATGCCGGGCATTGCGCGAGCACGAGGGCAAGGCCGACACCGCATTGGCCAAGAAACCGCGGGCTACAACCCCGGATTAACCGCCACGAGTTCGACCTCGACGAGCATGGCCGGGTCGAGGAAAGGCAGCACGTGCAGCAACGACAGCGCCGGTCGGGCTTCACCAAAGGCCTCACCGTGGGCGCGGCCGGCATCCTCCCATTTGGCGATGTCGGTGACGTAAAGCTTCGACTGCACGACATCCGCGAAACCGAACCCCGCCTCCGCGAGCACGGTGCCCAGCTTCTCGAGCGCGAAACGGGTTTGCTCGTACAGGTCGCCGGTGACCGTGCCGTCGGCAGACGCCGCAGACGTTGCCGAGATGTAGAGAGAATCTCCAACCCGCACCGCCCGGGAGTAGCCCAGTTTGTTTTCCCAAGCCGACCCGGACGAGAAGAGAGTGCGCATTGAATTAGCGTACGGGGGTGAACATGATCTTCCGCACCCTGCTGCACCTTCTGAAATCCCGCCGCCGAACGCCACTTGGCGTCCACGACGTAGGAACCGTACGCCTGCGGGTGCTTCCCACCGACCTTGACGTGCTCGGCCACATGAACAACGGCGTCTACTTCTCGATCATGGACCTCGGACGAATGGACTTGATGATCCGCAGCGGAATCTGGCCGAAGATGCGCGCACGCGGGATCTATCCGGTGATGGCCATGGAATCGATGACCTTTCGCAAATCACTCCAGCCCTGGCAGCTGTTCGACGTCGAAACGCGCATTGTCGGATACGACAAGAAAGGGTCGGCATATACGGAGCAACGTTTCGTCGTCGACGGCGAGATCTATGCGCAGGCCATCACCAGGGCCCGATTCCTCACCAAGCGCGGCGTCGTCACGATCGACGAGCTCTCGGTGGTCACGGGCGTGGATGTCGCGGGCAAAACCGTCCCCGACTGGATCACTCGTTGGGCAGCCGATGTCGCCCTCCCCAACACGAAGATGGCGGCGCCCAGTACCTGGGCGTAGGCGAAAGCCGAAAAGCGAAAGCCGCAGAGGCTCGGGACCGCTTTAGGAGCCTTCAAGAACCGCCATCGCCGCGTTATGGCCGCCGAGCCCACTCACCGCGCCACCGCGCTGCGCACCGGCACCGCAGAGCAGAATCCGCGGATGGGCGGTCGCGACACCCCAGCGTTGCGCGGCGGTCGCGAGCGGCGCGTCATCCTCAGCGAACGGCCATGACAACGGCCCGTGAAAGATGTTGCCGCCGGGCATTGTGAGGGCGTGCTCGAGGTCGAGGGTCGTCTTCGTCTCGATGGTGGGGTTGCCGGCGGCATCCCGCAGCAGGAGATCTTCGATCGGTTCGGCGAGCACGCTGTTCAGCGAAGAGAGCGCCGCGTCTTGAAGGGTCGCCCGAAGCCGGTCGTTGTCGGCCCCCTCGGTCAGCCGGTGCGGCACGTGCAGCCCGAAGAACGTGAGCGTCTGCGCACCGGAGGCCTGCAACTCGGGCGAGAGGATCGACGGGTCGGTGAGCGAATGGCAGTAGATCTCGCCCGGCAGCGGACTGGGCACCGCACCGTCGGCCGCCGCCCCAAAGGCCTCGTCGAGCTGAGACCACGTCTCGTTGATGTGGAAGGTTCCAGCAAAAGCCGCCGCCGGGTCGACGTCGGGGTCGCGCAGGCGCGGCAGCCTCGAGACCAAGAGGTTGACCTTGGCCTGCGATCCTTCGGGGTGCTCCGCGTCGTTGCCCAGAAGCCGGGCCAGCTCGAAGGGCGCCACATTGGCGAGCACCCAATCGCCGTACAGGGTGCGATCGCCGAACGTGACGGCGCCATCAGGGGTAATCGCGGTGACCCGCGCGCCAGTAATAATTTCGGCGCCGGCCTGAAGCGCGGCCCTTGACAGCTCGCCGGTAATCGCTCCCATGCCGCCGACCGGCACATCCCAGTCACCGGTGCCGTTGCCGATCACGTGATACAGGAAGCAGCGGTTGCCGGCCAGTGACTCGTCGACGTTGGGGGCGAACGTTCCGATCAGCGCGTCGGTGAGCACCACTCCGCGCACGAGGTCGCTCGAGAAGGCGTCAGCAATGGCGGTGCCGACCGGGCGCTCGATGAGCGACTCCCAGATCGCGTCATCCGCCACGGCGCGGCGCGCCTCGCTTCGGGTGATCAACGGCTCCGTGACCGTGGGGAAGAGCGCCCTGGCCAGCTGCGCGGTGCCAGAGTAGAACTGCGACCAGGCGCTGGCGTCGGGCCCCAGCGCGCGGGCGGTGGCCGCGGCATCCCCATTGTCGATGAGCAGACCGCCGCGCGATCCGGGCTCTGGGGTGTAGCTGGAGTAGCGCCGGCGGGCCAGCTTCACGTCGAGCTTCAGATCGCGGATGACGCGTTCTGGCAGCAACGACACCAGATACGAGTAGCGCGACAGCCTCGCATCCACGCCCTCGAACGGGCTGGCGGAGATGGCAGCGCCGCCGACCTGGTCGAGGGCCTCGAGGACGGTTACCCGTTTACCGGCGAGCGCGAGATAGGCGGCGGCGGCGAGCCCGTTGTGTCCGCCGCCGACAATGACGACGTCGCGAGTGTCATGCCGTGGCGTGGACGTCGGACTGCTCCTCTGTAGTCAAGATTTCTGCACAGATCGGCGGATCAATCTTGTCGAGCACTCGCCTGGAAACATTCTGGAGTACCGACTTCTCGTCGGGCGAGAGCACGTCGAAAAAGTACTCCCGAATGGCGTCGCGGCGATCGTCGTCGGCGTTACTCACGGCACGTTCGCCCTCAGCGGTGAGTACCACCCACACCCCTCTGGCATCGGCATCGCACTCTTCGCGTTTGAGCAGGCCGCGCTGTTCCATGCGGGTGATCTGGTGGGACACCCGGCTTTTTTCCCAGCCAATGAGGTCGCCGATGTGGCCGGCCCGCAACCGGCGGGTCGAGTCGTCGCAGAGGGCCATCAGGATTTCGTAGTCGGCCGAAGAGATTCCCGCGTCGGCCTGAAGTCGCCGTTCCAGCGTGATGTCGAGTTGGCGCCGCATCACAAAAAACGCCCGCCACAGCTCGCGCTCTTCGGGAGTCGTTGCCACTGCCATACGTCTATGGTATCCGCGCTCCCGCGGCATTCGCCGGTAGCGAGTCACTCGCCGTAAGCGAAGCGCGCGACCCGCGCGGCGCGGCTGCCCCCGCTTTGTTGCGCGTCGACGCCATTTCGCGCACCGTGCGTGCGTGCAACGGCGCTCGACGTTGCGGGTCGCGCGTTAAACTCGTGACCATGCTGTCGTCGGAGTCAGACCCGTCCGTGGAGGGCATCGACCAGATGCCCGCCGATCTCACGACCGAAACGGTTGCCACGGTGCGCCGCTGGTTGGCCGAGAGCGCCGACGTTGCGGCCGATCCAAGTGCAGAGCGGCTGGCCGGTGTGCTCAAAGACCCCCAGGGTCTGGAGTTCACCATTGGTTTCGTCGACAAGGTGGTGCGCCCCGAAGACCTGCGAGTCGCCGGGCGCAACCTTGAAAAGCTGAGCCACTCCATCCCCGCCTTCCTGCCGTGGTATCTGCGCGGAGCCATTCTGGTCGGCGGTGGTTTCGCCCCGCTCCTGCCGGGGCTGATCGTTCCCATCGCACGGCTGGTGCTGCGCCGGATGGTCGGGCACCTGGTGATCGATGCGACACCGGAGAAGCTCGACAAGAGCCTGGCGAAACTGCGTAGCCGGGGCATCCGCCTCAACCTGAATCTGCTCGGTGAGGCGGTGTTGGGCGACGATGAGGCCGACCGCCGACTCGCCGGCACGCGCGATTTGCTCGCGCGTGACGACGTGGACTACGTCTCGATCAAGGTCTCGTCGGTGGCCAGCCAGCTCTCGATGTGGGCGATGGATGAGATGGTCGAGCGAGTGGTGGCGCGTCTCACTCCGCTGTACGAGCTGGCCGCGGCATCCCCCAGCGCGAAGTTCATCAACCTCGATATGGAAGAGTTTCGCGACCTCGATCTGACGGTCGCGGTCTTCCAGCGGCTGCTTGAGCAGCCGCAGCTTCGCAACCTCGAGGCCGGCATCGTGCTGCAGGCCTACCTCCCCGATGCTCTCGCCGCGCTGCAGGGGCTCACCCAGTGGGCCATTGCCCGGCGTCGTGACGGGGGCGCCGGAATCAAGGTGCGCGTCGTCAAGGGCGCCAACCTGGCGATGGAGCACGTCGACGCGACCATGCACGGCTGGCCGCTCGCCACTCTGGCCACGAAACTTCAGACCGACACGAACTACAAACGCGTGCTGGACTGGGCCTTCACCCCCGAGCGCACCGACGCCGTGCGGATCGGGGTCGCCGGTCACAACCTCTTCGATGTGGCGCACGCCTGGCTCTTGGCGAAGCAGCGCCACGTCGAAAATCGGGTCGACTTCGAGATGCTGCTCGGTATGGCGACCGGGCAGGCTGATGCCGTCAAGCGCGACGTCGGTGGCCTCCTGCTGTACACACCGGTGGTGCACCCTGGTGAGTTCGATTCGGCGATCAGCTACCTCATCCGTCGGCTGGAAGAGAACGCCAGCTCCGAAAACTTCATGTCGGCCGTCTTCGAGCTGGCCGATGACGAGAAATTCTTTGCGCGCGAGCTCAACCGGTTCACGGCATCCCTCGATGCGCTCGACGCCGTGGTGCCCTCCTCCAACCGCTCGCAGAACCGTGGCAAGACGCCCGACCTCTCTCAGGCTGCGGGCTTCCGCAATGAACCAGACACCGATCCCTCCATCGCCGCCAACCGGGCGTGGGCCAACGAAGTACTTCAGCGCAGCATCGACTCCACACTCGGCGTCGAGACGATCGCCGCGTCTTGCATCACCGACGCGACCACACTCGCCGCGCGCATCGCCGCGGTGAGCAGTGCGGGAGTCGCCTGGGGTGCCATGCCTGCGGTGCAGCGCGGGCGCATCCTGCACGATGCGGGGGACGTGCTGAGCGCGTTCCGTGGTCGACTGATCGAGATCATGGCCCACGAGACCGGCAAGACGATCGCCGAGGGTGATGTGGAGGTCAGCGAGGCCGTCGACTTCGCGCACTTCTACGCCGACCGCGCCCTCGAGCTTGACCAGATGGATGATGCGACCTGGGTGCCACCGCGCCTGATCGTGGTCACCCCGCCCTGGAACTTCCCCGTTGCCATTCCCGCCGGATCGGTGTTGTCTGCGCTCGCCGCGGGGGCCGGCGTGATCATCAAGCCCGCGCCCCAGGCCAGGCGTTCGGCCGCCGTCATGGTGGAGGCGCTCTGGGAAGCGGGGGTGCCGCGCGAGGTTCTGGCGCTAGTCGACGTGGAAGAGGGAGCGATGGGCCGGCAACTCGTTGCAGATCCGGCCGTCGATCGCGTCATCCTCACCGGCGCTTGGGAGACTGCGAAGCTGTTCCGATCCTGGCGACCCGACCTGCCCTTGCTCGCCGAGACCAGCGGGAAGAACGCGATCATCGTCACGCCGCACGCCGACCTTGACCTTGCCGTCGGGGACGTCGTGCGAAGCGCGTTCGGCCACGCCGGGCAGAAGTGCTCTGCGGCATCGCTGGTGATCTTGGTCGGCTCTGTGGCGAAGAGCGAACGCTTCATCCGCCAACTCGGCGACGCGGTGCGCACTCTGCGGGTGGGCTATCCGCGGGATGCCGCCACCCAGATGGGCCCCATCGTCGAGCCGGCCCACGGCAAACTTCTCGGGGCCCTCACCGAGCTTGGCGAGGGCGAAAGCTGGCTCGTGCTACCCCGTCAGCTGGACGAGTCTGGGGCGCTCTGGTCGCCCGGCGTGCGACAGGGCGTCGCCCGCGACAGCGAGTTCCATCTCACGGAATACTTCGGCCCGGTGCTGGGCGTCATGACGGCCGCCACCCTCGACGAGGCGATCGCGCTGCAAAACGCGGTGGACTACGGCCTCACCGCGGGAATCCACTCCCTCGACCCCGCGGAGGTCAGTCACTGGTTGGACGCTGTTCAGGCCGGCAACCTTTACGTCAATCGCGGCATCACGGGAGCGATCGTGCGTCGCCAGCCGTTCGGCGGCTGGAAGCGATCCACCGTGGGCGCGAGCGCGAAGGCGGGTGGGCCGAACTACCTATTGACCCTCGGCTCGTGGAACGCGGTCGAGCACGAGGCGGTGGACGACATTCGCCTGGAGGGCCTGACCCGTCGGGTGGCTTCGGTCATCAAGAAGGCGCAGGCTGGTATCGACTTTCCCGCATTCGATCGCGTGCGCAGGGCCGCGCTCAACGATCAGGCGGCGTGGGCGACCGAGTTCGGCCGGTCGGCGGATGTCTCCGATCTGGGCGTGGAGCGCAACATATTGCGCTACCGGCCGGTGCCCGTGCAGCTTCGGCTCTCAGCGGGTGAACCGCTCGGTCACCTCGTGCGTCTCATCGCGGCTGGCAGCCTCGCGGGCTCGCCACTGACGATTAGCTCGGCGCTGCCGCTGCCGGTCGCTCTCGTGCAGTCATTCGAGGCGGCCGCGCCAAGCGCGCGGGTGCTTTCCATCACGATCGAATCTGACGCCGGTTGGCTTGCTCGCATGCGGGAGGTGCGCGCGGCTCGCGTGCGCCTCATTGGCGGAGATCCGCTCGCGCTGGCCGGGGCCGTGCGGGGGAATCCGGATGTCGCGGTGTGGTCCGGCCCCGTCACGACCGCTGGGCGGATCGAACTGCTGCCATTCCTGCGCGAGCAGGCCGTGAGTATCACCGCGCACCGTTTCGGAAATCCCGACCACGCGATGTCGACCCTCCCCGTCTGAGGCGGGTCAGGTCACGCTGGGGTTTTCGCGGTCGTGCCCGAGGGCGATCCGCACGTAGTTTGCGGCGGTGGCTGCGTCGATCCCCAGGTCATGCGATCGCTTGGCGTACTCATTCGCTGCCAGCTGAAGCAGTTCGTTGGCGGTGCCCGCTCTGCCCTTCACGACGGTGCCGTTGCGGCCCAGCGTCTCGACAAATCCGTCGGCCTCGAGCGCTCGATAGACCCGAGCGACGGTATACGGGGCGACATTCAGGTCGGCGGCGAGCTGCCGCACGGTGGGCAGTTTCGAGCCCGCGATGAGGGCACCGTCGTCAAGCCGGGCCCTGAACTGGCCGACGAGCTGGTCGTAGAGCGTCACCGCGGATCCGTGCTCGACCGTGAACATTAGTCGTGCGTGCGGTGGATGAGTCGGGAGAGCACGATCGCACTGCGCGTGTGGTCGACGTTGGGTGCCAGTCGCAGCTTTTCGAGCGCGACCTCCAGCGAGGAGATGTCGCGCGAGCGCATGTGCACGATGGCGTCGGCCGAGCCGGTGACCGTGCCGGCGTCCACCACCTCAGGCACGGCAGAGAGGATGCGCTTGAGTTCGTCGGGGGCTACGGTTCCGCGACAGAACAGCTCGACGTATGCCTCGGTGCCCATACCGTCGACGGCCGGGTCGACCTGGATGGTGAACGCTCGGATGACGCCGTCATAGACCAACCGGTCTACTCGACGCTTCACCGCAGATGCCGACAGGCCGATCTTCTCGCCGATATCGCCATAGCCCGCGCGCGCATTCAACCGGAGGTGGTCGATGATGCCGTAGTCGAGATTGTCCATTCAAACACCCTATGGCGAAATATTGCGAGCGGGCAAGACCAGACGCACGTTCGGTGCGCTGTGCGCTCTGACATTGCGGATAGGTGCGTGAAACACTGGGGATATGACGATGACCCATTCTTCGGCGACGCAGCCTTCCGGGGCCAACCCCGCGCGCGTAGCCATTACCCGCACCGTGCTGATGTGCCGGCCCGAGTTTTTCACCGTGAGCTACCGCATCAATCCGTGGATGCATCCGGACGAACCCACCGACACCAGCCTTGCCGTGCGACAGTGGAATGAGCTCTACAAGATCTATGTCGACCTCGGCTTCGAGGTGCACCTGATCGAGCCGATCGCGGGGCTGCCCGACATGGTCTACGCCGCCAATGGTGGTTTCGTGATCAACAACATCGCCTACGGTGCGCGCTTCACCTACCCGCAGCGCCAGCCGGAAGGCCCCGCCTACATGGAATGGTTCGGTGCGAACGGATTCGATGTGCGCGATCCTCGCGAGATCAACGAGGGCGAGGGCGATTTTCTGCTCGTCGCCGGCGTAATTCTGGCCGGAACCGGATTTCGTACCGCGACGAATAGCCACGCGGAGGCTGCGGGCATCTATGGCCGCGAGGTCGTCTCGTTGAACCTCATCAATCCCAGTTTCTATCACCTCGACACCGCGATCGCTGTACTCGACGACAGCAACATCGCCTACCTGCCCTCGGCATTCGATGCGCCCTCCCTCGAGAAAATCCGCTCACTCTTTCCCGATGCCGTCGTCGTGAACGAGGAGGATGCCGCCGTGCTCGGCCTCAATTCCTTCAGCGACGGCTACAACGTCGTCATCGCCGCCCGCGCCAAAGACTTTGAGCGCCAGCTTCGCGAGCGTGGTTACAACCCGATCGGGGTGGATCTTTCCGAGCTCCTGCTCGGTGGAGGGGGTGTGAAGTGCTGCACGCTGGAACTTCGCCGCTAGCCGCCGACCTGCTCGCCGTCGAAGACGAGCACCTCGCGCACAACTACCACCCGCTGAGCGTGGTGGTGGCGACGGGCGAGGGTGCCTGGGTCACCGACGTGGACGGGCGCCGCTACCTCGACTGCCTGGCCGCGTACTCCGCGGTCAACTTCGGGCACGGGCATCCGGCGCTGATTGCCGCCGCGAAGCAGCAGCTCGACCGCATCACCCTGACCAGCCGCGCCTTCCATAACGACCAGCTCGGGCCATTCGCACAGGCGCTGGCCGCGCTGGCGGGCAAAGACATGGTGCTGCCCATGAACACGGGGGCAGAGGCCGTCGAGTCTGCCGTCAAGGTGGCGCGCGCCTGGGGTTACCGCGTGAAGGGCGTGCAGCAGGGCCGCGCAACGATCATCGTCATGGACGGCAATTTCCACGGCCGGACGACCACGATCATCAGCTTCTCGAATGACGAGCAAGCGAGAGCCGACTTCGGGCCGTACACGCCCGGGTTCGTGAGCGTGCCCTATGGGGATGCCGCGGCGCTCGAATCGGCAATCGATGAGAACACCGTCGCGGTGCTGTTCGAGCCGATTCAGGGTGAGGCAGGCATCGTCGTGCCGCCCGCCGATTACCTGCCGGCGGTGCGCGACATCACCCGTCGCCACAACGTGCTCATGATCGCCGACGAAATTCAGTCCGGCCTCGGTCGCACTGGCGCAACCTTCGCCTGCGACCTGGCCGGGGTCGTTCCCGACCTGTACCTGCTGGGCAAGGCACTGGGCGGCGGAATCGTGCCGGTCTCCGCCGTGGTGGGCAACCGCGACATTTTGGGCGTGCTGCGCCCGGGCGAACACGGCTCCACCTTTGGCGGCAATCCGCTCGCCGCTGCCGTCGGCCTCGCGGTCGTCGAGATCCTCGCCACGGGCGAGATGCAGCAACGCGCCGCCACTCTGGGTGACCGGTTGCAGTCCGGGTTGCGCGCGCTGACCGGCCGTGGGGTAACCGCCGTGCGCGGTGCCGGGTTGTGGGCTGGAGTCGATATCGACCCGGCGCTCGGCACCGGTCGTGAGGTCTGCGAGCTGCTCATGGCGCGCGGTCTACTGGTCAAAGACACCCACGGGTCGACGATTCGCTTCGCGCCGCCCATCGTGGTGTCCGGCGAGGATCTTGACTGGGCCGTCGAACAGCTTGCGGCGGTGCTGACGGAGCTCGCCGCCCGATAGATTCGAGCCATGAGTTCACCGCTGACCACGCTGCCCGACCCAAAATTCACTCCGCTGCACGGCGGTGCTGCATTGCGCTGGGGCGTGCTCGCGCCCGGCGGGATCGCCAACTCTTGGGTGAAAACGGCACACGCGAACACCGACCAGAGGGTGCACGCCGTGGCATCCCGATCGCTAGAACGCGCCCAAGAGTTCGCGGCAAAGCACGGCATCGAGCGCGCCTACGGCAGCTATGAGGAGCTCGTCGCCGACGACGGCATCGACGTCGTGTACATCGCGGCTCCGCATAGCGAGCACCTGACGCTGGCGACGCTGGCGATATCGGCGGGCAAGCACGTGCTGATCGAGAAGCCAATCGCCCTCAATGCGGCCGAGGCTCGCCAGATCAAGGCGCTCGCGGCGGCGGCTGGGGTGTTCGCGATGGAGGCGATGTGGTCGCGATTCCTGCCGCAGACCTCAATCGTCGAGCAGCTTATGACGGATGGCGCGCTCGGCGACCTGAAGCAGGTGACGGCCAGCTTCGGCGCGCTCTTCCCCTACCAGCCGGAGAGCCGCTGGTTTAATCCGGAGCTCGGCGGCGGCGCACTACTCGACATCGGCGTCTACCCGGCGTGGTTTGCACATTTCGTGCTCGGGGCCCCCGACACGGTGACGGCGCGCGGGTCGCTGGCCGACACAGGGGTGGATGCCCAATCCGTGGTCGTGCTCGAATACGCGTCGAACGCGCAGGCGGTCGTCTCGATGACGATGTGGGCAGAGACCAGCAAGGCCGCATCGATCTCCGGTACGGCCGCCCGCCTCGAGTACTCCGGCGAATTCTTCGCCCCCAGTGGCCTTCGGGTGTTTGTCGGTGATGCCGCGCCGCTGGTCTGGAATGACGAGACCGGCTTCAAGTGGGGCGACGGGCTCTGCTATGAGGCGGCCGCGGTGGCCCAGCACATCGCTGACGGGCTCACCGAGTCGCCGTTGCACACCCTCGACGACACCATCGCGGTGCTCGAGGTTCTCGACGAGGCCCGCGCGCAGCTCGGTTCGCGGTGAGTCGCGACGACACCGATCCGCTGGCGGACTGTCGAGATCTTTTCGTCGCCGACCCCACCGTGGTCGCCTACCTGGACGGCAATTCCCTCGGGCGGCCGCTGAAGGCATCCGTGCAACGGGTGGAGACTTTTCTGCGCGAGCAGTGGGGCGGCCGGCTGATCCGGGGCTGGGAGGAAGGCTGGCTCGACCTACCCCTGACGGTGGGCGACGAGCTCGGGCGGGTCGGCCTCGGCGCCGCACCCGGCCAGGTCGTAATCGGTGATTCGACGACGGTGCTGATCTACAAGCTCATTAGGGCAGCCCTCGATGCGCGGCCCGGCCGCACCGAAATCGTGATCGATCGCGACAACTTCCCGACCGACCGTTACGTCGTGGAGGGCATCGCCGCCGACCGCGGCCTGACGATTCGCTGGATTGACGTGGACGCAGCGTTCGGGGTCACGGCCGAGCTGGCAGCAGCGGCGATCACCGAGAACACCGCGCTCGCGGTTCTCAGTCACGTGGCCTACCGCTCCGGTTATCTCGCCGACGTGGAGGGCATCACGACCGCGGCCCGTGCTGTCGGCGCTCTCGTGCTCTGGGACCTGTGCCACTCGGCGGGCGTCATCCCCACGGAACTCGATGCCTGGGGCGTCGACCTCGCCGTCGGCTGCACCTACAAGTACCTCAACGGCGGCCCCGGCTCGCCCGCTTTCGCCTACCTGCGCGAGTCGCAGCAGTCGCTGCTGCGCCAGCCGATTCAGGGCTGGCTGGGAAGCGCGCGCCCCTTCGAGATGGGTCAGGGCTACGAGCCGGCACCCGGCGTGCGGCGGATGCTCAGCGGCACGCCCCCGATCGTCGGCCTGCAGCCGATGCGCGACATGATCGCCCTGATCGACTCGGTCGGCATCGAAGCGGTGCGGGCCAAATCGATCGCGCTGACGGAGTTTGCCCTCGAGCTGTCCCTCGAGCTGCTGCCCGGCGCCGTTGTGGCCAGCCCGCTGGACGCCGCCCAACGCGGCAGCCACATCACGCTGGATCACCCGGCCTTCGAATCGCTGATGCCGATTCTGTGGCGGCGCGGGGTGATCCCTGACTTTCGCCGCCCCAACGGGATACGACTCGGGATGTCGCCGCTCTCGACGAGCTTCGCGGAGGTCGAGCTGGGCATCCGAATGATCGCCGAGTTGCTGCCCCGCTGAGGTGCAGGGGGCGGTGCGGGCAGCGCTCGGGGACGCCGTGGGCTACTTCGCGGCAGCCCGGTTCGGGGTGCGCTTCAGCGCGGGCACGGCGGCACTCAGCGCCGGGGACACCGCACGAGGTACGAGGCGCTCCAGCTGGGTGACGTGTTTCGGCCCGAGTTCCTCGATGCTGGCCACCTCGAGGAGTTTCATGGTGCGCACGATCTGTTCCGACAGAATCTGGATGGTGCGGTCGACGCCCGCTCGCCCGCCCGCCATGAGCCCATAGAGGTAGGCCCGTCCGATAAGGGTGAACTTCGCCCCGAGGGCCAGCGACGCGACGATATCGGCGCCGTTCATAATGCCGGTATCGACCATCACCTCGGTGTCGGCCCCCACCTCGCGCACCACAATCGGCAGCAGGTGGAACGGGATGGGCGCACGGTCGAGCTGACGCCCGCCGTGGTTAGAGAGCAGGATCCCATCCACTCCGAGGTCGGCCAGTCGCTTGGCATCTTCGACGTTCTGCACACCCTTGATGACGATCTTGCCCGGCCACATTCCGCGGATGATTTCGAGGTCGTCGTAGTCGATCGACGGGTCCATCGCGGAGTCGAGAAGCTCGCCGACCGTTCCGCCGGTCGAGGAGAGCGAGGCGAACGCCAGTGGTGGCGTGGTGATGAAATCCCACCACCACCATGGGCGGGGGATCGCGTTGAGAATGGTGCCGACCGTGAGCTGCGGGGGGATCGAGAAACCGTTGCGCTTATCGCGCAGTCTGGCGCCGGCGACCGGCGTATCCACCGTGAACATGAGGGTGTCGAACCCGGCCGCAGCCGCGCGCTCGACGAGCCCGTAGGAGATGTCCCGATCCCGCATCACGTAGAGCTGAAACCAGTTGCGCCCGTGCGGGTTCGCCGCCGTGACCTCTTCGATCGACGAGGTTCCGAGTGTCGACAGCGTGAAGGGGATGCCGGCAGCCCCCGCCGCCGACGCCCCGGCGATCTCGCCTTCGGTGTGCATCAGCCGCGTGAAGCCGGTCGGTGCGATGGCGAAAGGCATCGTCGACGTGCCACCGAGTACCGTCGTGGTGGTGTCCAGTCGTGAGACATCCCGAAGGATCGAGGGGTGAAATTCGATGTCCTCGAACGCTTGCCGGGCGCGGGCCAGCGACAGTTCGCCCTCGGCGGCGCCATCGGTGTAGTCGTAGGCGGCCTTTGGGGTGCGGCGTTTGGCGATGGCCTGCAGGTCGTAGATCGTCAGCGCACCGGCAAGACGGCGCTTTGTGCCGTTGAGTTCGGGCTTCTTGAACTGCATGAGAGCCAGAAGGTCCTTGGGGTTCGGAAACTGGTGCTTAACCATGATGCGTCCTGTCGACGTGGGCGAGGAGGTTTGGCTGGGCGAGAATGTCGACGTGGGCGAGCAGGGCATCGCGGGAGTGCGCGATGTGTTCGCGGCTCAGGCGGGCCGCCGCTGGCGAATCGCCCGCGGTGATGGCGTCGAGGATGCCCTGATGCTCGGCCCCGACCTCGGCGGCGGTGAGCAGGCGGGCGGCCTGCACCTGCCCGATGCACAGCTCGATTTCTCCCATCAGCAGTTCGTGCATGCGGGTGAGCCTGGGGCTGGGCTGGGCGGCGACCAGGCTGCGGTGAAAGATGATGTCAAACGGCGCGAACTCGTCGCCGGACAGGATCGAGCGGTGGGCATTCAGCGCCGCGGCCGGGATCGAATAGAGGGCCGCGATGGCGGCGGATTCCACGATCGCGCGACTGTTGTAGAGGTCGATGATGTCGGCGCGAGTGAGCTCCGGGATGCGGGCGGCGCGATGGGCCTCCCTGCGCAGGATGCCGTCGGCGACGAGACGGTCGATGGCGATGCGAGCGGTCGGACGGGCGACCGCGAAGCGCAGGGCGACGGCCGCCTCGGTGATTCGTGAGCCGGGGGCATCCTCTTGGGCGATGATGCTGGCCCTCAGCCGGTCAGCGATCGACTCGGGCAGAACGGATACGGATTCCGTGGACACGCGACTCCCTTCGCCGTTGATGAATTGTCTGACAATCTAGCAGTGTGTCAGACAATTATGGGAGCGCGAGGGCGAGGGCGCCCCGCTTCAGGGCCTGCTCTCCCCGAGGTGGTGGGCGATCGTCGCCCGGATCTCGGGGATCGCGTCGACCAACGATTCGAGGCTGCGCCGGTAGGTGAGCCCGCTGATGCTGATCGCGCCCCGCCGACCGCCGGACAGCGGCACGGCCAGGGCCACGCAATTGACGCCAACCTCGCTCTCCTGGTCGTCGACACCAAACCCGCGCTCGCCGGAGCGCACGATCTCGCCCCACAGCAGATCGCGATCCGTGATGCTCCGGCCCGTTCGCGGCACCAGCGGTTGCCCGCCCAGCCAGTCGTCGAGGGCGCCGCGGTCGGCGATCTCCGCGCTCATCAGCAGTTTTCCGACTGCCGTGCAATACGCCAGATTGCGGCCGCCGATCGTCGAGGTCAGCCTGATCCCGCCGGTCGGCGGATCAACCTTCGCCCGATAGACGATGTCGGGGCGCTCCAGCACCGCGTAGTGGGCGGTCTCGCCGTAGGTCGCGGCCAGCTCCCGCAGGAGCGGTTCGATGCCCGCGGTCTCCGGCCGGGCATCCTTGTGCCGAAAGGCCAGCCGAAGAAACTCGTCGCCCAACTCGTACACCCCGCGGCTGGACTGGTTAGCCAAGCCCGCTCGGCGCAGCGCCGCCAGCGCCCGGTGCACGGTCGGCTTCGCGCTGTCGAGCCGCTTGGCGAGCTCATCGAGCGTGATTCCGCTGGGATGCTCCGCCAGCTCTACCAGCACGGCGAGCACCCGATCGGAGCCGACCAGCTTCTCGGTGCGAGGTGCGTCGATAAAGGTGCCCGATGGGTCGGTCACGGCAGTCGCGGATCGACGTGCACCTTGGGGCCGGGGCCGCCAGCGGGCCCGCGTCGTCCCTCGAGGCGATCGGCCACCTCCGACAGGCCGATCACCTCACTGACGATGGCGTCGGGCAGCACTGCTCCCGAGGCGAAAAGTTTGATGGCTCCGGCCAACCCCGGGGAGGCCGACAGGATGCCGACCGCCGTGACGTCCTTCAGCGCGAAATCGCGGGAGTCGATCAGGCTCGGGGTGCCGCTGAGGCCGATGAAGACGACGCGGCCGGCCGGATCTACGAGCCGCACCGCGAGGGCGGGGGCCTCGACGAGCGAGGTCGCGTCGATCACCGCGGCGAACGGGGTACCCGACTGTTCGACCGCGTCGAGTTGCCAGGTGTGCTGCACCCCGAGTTGGCCCGCCAGCGCGAGTGAGCCGGGACGCTGGCCGGCGACGTGCACGTCCAACCCGCGCGCCAGGGCACACTGCGCGGCAAGCAGTCCGATGGTGCCGGAGCCGAGGATTAGCAGGGGCTGGCCGGGGGCGAGAGCCGCGGCATCCACCGCCCGCAGCGCATTGCCCGCCGGCTCGACCAGCGCGGCCGACGTGACGCTCACCGAATCCGGAATCTCGTAGGCGAAGCGCTCGGGAATGACCACCTGTTCCGCCAGCGCCCCGGCCCAGCCGTCGAGAATGCCGACCTCGAAACGGTCGGGGCAGACGTGCTGGTGCCCGCCGAGGCAGAACCGACACGTGCCGCAGCCGAGCATGGTGTCGCCCGTGATGCGCTTACCGATCCAGTGCGTCGACGCCCCAGCCCCGACGCCGGTGACAATCCCGGTCCACTCGTGCCCCAGTCGCAGCGGGAAGGTGCTGATCCCCCTGTCGATGTAAATCATTTCGCCGGAGTACATTTCGACGTCCGTGCCGCAGATCCCCACCCGCTCGACATCGACGAGCAGGTCGAGCGGGCCGGGAACGGGGGGCGCGAGATCCTCGACGGATGCCGTGTGCGGCGCCGAGACGACGAACGCGCGCACTATCCCACCACGAGCTGCCGTTGCGAGCCGAGGCCGTCGATACCGAGCGTGAGAACTTCGCCGCCGTGCAGGAAGACCTGCGGGTTCAGGCCAAGACCGACGCCGGGGGGCGTGCCGGTGTTGATGAGATCGCCGGGTTCCAGGGTCAGAAACTGGCTGAGGTAGTGCACCAGAAAAGCCGGCGTGAACACCATCGTCGCGGTGGAGCCGGTCTGGCGGCGCACCCCGTCGACGTCGAGGTACATTCCGAGCGCGAGAACGTCGTCGATCTCGTCGGGAGTGACGAGCCACGGCCCCGCCGGGTTGAAGGTCGGAGCCGACTTGCCCTTGGACCACTGGCCCTGGCGCTCGACCTGCCACTCGCGCTCGCTGAGGTCGTTGACGACCGTGTAGCCGGCAATCGCGTCGAGGGCGGCGGCCTCATCGGCGAGGTAGGAGCAGCGCTTGCCGATCACGACGCCCAGCTCGACCTCCCAATCCATTTTCTGCGACAGGCGCGGAACGAGCACGTCATCGTTGGGGCCCTGAATGGTGTTCGGTGATTTGGTGAAGAGGATCGGCTCTACCGGCACCTTCTGATTCGTCTCCGCTGCATGGTCGGCGTAGTTCAGCCCGATGCAGAGGATCTGGTGCGGGCGGGCGATCGGCGAGCCGATGCGTTGGTTTCCGATGGGCTGCGCCGCCCGGCCGGCCGCGAGCGCCGCCAATTCCGCAATTCGACCTGAGGCAAAGAAAGCCTCGTCGAAGTCGTGCACAACGTCGGACAGGTCGACGTAATGGTCGTCGTCAACGAGCACGGCCGGCTTTTCGGCTCCGGGCTGTCCCAGTCTCAGTAGTCTCATCTTCTTCTCCCCTAGCGGTTGGGCGCGTGTCGCACTCCGGCCAGCGCCCGATGCGGCGTTTGCGCCCCTCGCGCGGCGCGGCTGGCGCGTGTCATAATTCAGAATAGTAATAGCGTTTTCGACTATATGGAAAGCTGGTCCTCATCGTGGACGACCTGCGCAGTGCGGATTGGTATCGGGGCGGCGACCGAAACTCCTATATTCACCGGGCCTGGATGCGGCGCGGACTACCCGATGACGCGCTCGACGGCTCGAAACCGCAGATTGCCATCGCCAACACGGCGAGCGACCTGACCCCGTGCAACATGCACCTCAATGAGGTCGCCGAATCGGTCAAACAGGGCATCTGGGCCGCCGGCGGTGTGCCATACAACCTGCCCGTCGTCTCGCTCGGCGAGACTCAGGTCAAGCCGACGGCAATGCTCTGGCGAAACATGGCCGCGATGGCGATGGAGGAGATGTTCCGCGCCAACCCGATCGATGGCGTGGTGTTGCTCGGCGGGTGCGACAAGACCATTCCGGCGTTACTGATGGCCGCGGCATCCGTGAATCTGCCCGCCATTGTCGTGCCGGGCGGGCCGATGCTGACCGGACATTTTCGGGGTGAGGCGCTGGGCTGCGGCACCGATGTCTGGCGCTTGAGTGAGGAAGCCCGCGCGGGCACGATCACCAACGGGCAGTTCACCGAGTCAGAGGGGTCGATGATTCGCAGCAAAGGCCACTGCAACACGATGGGCACGGCCTCGACCATGGCGATCGTCGCCGAAGCCCTCGGCATGACTATCCCGGGATTCGCCGGAACGCCCGCGCCCGATTCGCGCCTGCTCGTCATGTCGCACGAGACGGGCCGCCTGATTGTCGACCTCGTGAAGCACGACCGCCGGCCGAGCGACATCATGACCAAGGGGTCGTTTCTGAACGCGATCGTCGCCGTCGCGGCGGCCGGTGGCTCGACGAATTCGGTCGTGCACCTGCTGGCGATCGCCGGGCGACTCGGCATCGATCTCACCCTCGAAGACTTCGATGTCGCGGGGCGCGGGGTGCCGGTTCTGGCCAACCTGCAGCCCTCCGGAACCTTCCTCATGGACGACCTCTACCGGGCCGGTGGAGTGCTCGCGCTGCTGGCTCAGGTGAAAGACCTGCTGCATCCCGAGCCGATCACGGTGACCGGTGCACCTCTGATCGATTACCTCGAAAACCGCCCGGTGTACGACGCCACGGTCATCCTGCCGCGAGCGACCCCGCTGATGGCTGATGCCGGAATCGCGGTCTTGCGGGGAAATCTTGCCCCCAGCGGCGCCATCATCAAGCCAGCGGCGGCAACGCCAGCGCTGCTGCACCACCGCGGCCCCGCGCTGGTCTTCGACAGCATCGAAGACATGCACGCTCGCATCGATGACCCCGATCTCGACGTCGACGCCGACACTGTGCTCGTGCTGCGCGGCTGCGGCCCGCGCGGCTACCCCGGCATGCCCGAGGTCGGCAATATGCCCATACCGCGCAAGCTTCTCGAGGCCGGGGTGCGCGATATGGTGCGCATCAGTGACGCGAGGATGAGCGGCACCGCGTACGGCACGGTGGTGCTGCACGTGGCTCCCGAGGCCGCAGCGGGGGGCCCGCTCGGTCTCGTGAGGACCGGGGATTTCATCGAACTCGACGTCGAGGGGCGTCGCCTGCACCTCGACGTTTCGGATGCTGAGCTCGCCGCCCGCAGCCAGAGCGCCGAAACCGTCGCCGCCTTCGCCGCGCCCACGCGCGGCTGGACGAAGCTCTACATCGAGCACGTAATGCAGGCGGACACCGGGGCCGACCTCGACTTCCTGATCGGATCGAGCGGCGACCGGGCCACGCGTGAATCGCACTGACGCTAGCTCACGGGCCGGAACGGCCGGCACCGACGAGCGCGAACTCGGGGCGAGCATCCGGTTGGCTCTGGGGGGCGATGCCGACGTCTCCACCACCGCCTTCGACCGGGTCATTGCCGCGGTCGATGCCTCCCACTACCTGCTGACCCCGCGCGCTGTGGTCGCGCCGCGCTCGCCGGAGGAGGTCGCTGCGCTGTTCGGTTACGCGACCGTTGCCGGCGAAGCGCTGACCTTCCGCTCGGGGGGCACGAGCCTTTCCGGCCAGGGGGTGACCGGCGACATCCTCGTCGACACGCGCCGTCATTTTCGTTCCATTGAGGTGCTCGATGGCGGCAAACGAGTGCGCGTGCAGCCGGGGGCGACCGTGCGCCAGGTCAACGCCCGCCTCGCGCGGCACGGTCGAAAACTCGGCCCAGATCCGGCCAGCGAGATCGCCTGCACCATCGGTGGTGTGCTGGCCAACAACTCCAGCGGCATGGCCTGCGGAATTTCTGACAACAGCTATCAAACTCTCGAGAGCGCCATCATCGTGTTGCCCGATGGCACCATCGTCGACACGTCGGCTCCCGATGCCGATTCGACACTCGCGGCCGCGCAGCCACTGCTCTGGGCCACCCTCGGTCGTCTCCGGAACCAGATTATTGGCCATCCCGAACTGCTGCGTAAGGTCACCGAGCAGTATCAGATCAAAAATACGATGGGCTACGGGCTCAATTCATTTGTGGACTTCGAGAGCCCCGTCGAGATCTTGGCGCATCTGCTCATCGGAAGCGAAGGCACCCTGGGCTTCGTCGCGGAAGCGACGTTACGCACGCTGCCCCTGCAGCCGAGCATCGCGACGGCACTGCTCGTCTTCGATTCGCTCGATGCGGCGACGGCGACCCTCGTCGATCTTGTCGCCACTGGCGCCACCACGATCGAGCTCATGGATGCCGCATCGCTACGCATCTCGCAGGCCGATCCCGAGGCTGCCACCGTTCTTCCCCGCATCGTCATCGAGGGCCATGCCGCCCTACTCGTGGAGTATCAGGCGGCCGACGCTGATCGGCTCGCCGCCCTTACCGCCGCGGCTGACGCACTTTTTGCGACGCTGTCGACGGCCACCATCCCGGTTTTCACTTCGGACGCGAAGGTGCGAGGCGCGCTCTGGCGCGTTCGTAAAGGTCTTTTCGCGGCCGTCGCCGGCGCCCGACGCTCCGGCACTACCGCGCTGCTCGAAGACATCGCCGTACCGGTGCCCAAGCTCGCGGCAACCTGCGCGGGGCTGCAGCAGCTTTTCACCCGGCACGGCTACGCCGATGCGGTGATTTTCGGGCACGCCAAAGACGGCAACGTGCACTTTCTGATCACCGAGGACTTCGGCGACGCGGCCAGCCTTCAGCGCTACAGCGCCTTCACGGAAGACATGGTGGATCTCGTGCTCGCGGCTGGCGGGAGCCTGAAGGCCGAGCACGGTACGGGGCGGATCATGGCCCCGTACGTGCGCCGGCAGTTCGGCGATGTGCTGTACGCGATCATGGAGGAGGTCAAGCGTGTTGTTGACCCCGCCGGCATCCTCAGCCCCGGCATCGTAATCACGGCAGACCCCGACCTGCACCTTCGGCACCTCAAGTCCACCCCGACCGTCGAGGTCGAAGTTGACCGGTGCGTCGAGTGTGGCTACTGCGAGCCGGTGTGCCCGAGCAAAGATTTGACCACAACGCCCCGCCAGCGCATCGCCGTGCGGCGGGCAATTACCGAAGCGGGCGCGAGCGGTGACAAGGCTCTGGTGAAAGAACTCGAGGCAGCGCAGGGCTATCAGGTCATCGATACCTGCGCGGTGGACGGCATGTGTGCCACGGCGTGCCCGGTGTTGATCAACACCGGCGACCTGGTGCGCCGGCTCCGTTCGGAGACCGTTGGCGTCGTCGAGGCGGCGGCGTGGAACGGTGCGGCGAAGCACTGGAAGCCCGTGACAGCCGTCGCGTCCGTGGCCCTCAGCGTGGCGGCATCCGTGCCCGCGCCGCTCATCGAGCTACCCAATCGACTCGCGCGGACGATTGCGGGTAAAAACGTGGTGCCGCTGTGGTCGCCAGACTTGCCGCGGGGCGGTGCGCGCCGCGACGGCTATGGCGACGGCGACACGGCCGAGGTGGTCTACTTCGCGGCCTGTGTCGGAACGATGTTTGGCCCGGCGGTCGACGGTGACGGTGTCGCTGTCTCGCTGGAATCGCTCATGCGGAAGGCGGGCATCGCGGTGGTTCGCCCGCCCGACATTGGCGCGCTGTGTTGTGGCACCCCGTGGAAGTCCAAGGGTGTGCTGGATGGTTACCATGCGATGGTCGACAGAACAGTCAGAGCGCTGTGGGCAGCATCGCGCGAGGGCCAGCTTGCGGTCGTGTGCGACAACTCGTCGTGCTCCGAGGGGCTAGTGCACGCCCTTGAGGATGCAGCGAAGCGCGGCAACATGGTCGGCTTGACCATCATCGACGCTGTGGACTTCGCCGCCCAGCAACTGCTTCCGGCCCTCAATATCCACCCCACGCTGGCGAACATCGTTGTGCATCCGACCTGCTCGAGCACGCGCGCCGGCTCGAACGATAACCTCATGGCGATCGCCGCAGCGGTTGCGACGACCGCGACGGTTCCTGACGATTGGGGGTGCTGTGCCTTCGCCGGTGACCGCGGGATGCTGCACCCGGAACTCACGGCGAGTGCGACCGGTCGCGAGGCCGCGGCCGTCGAGCTCGAGCACTACGACGCCTACGCCTCGTGCAATCGCACCTGCGAGATCGGGATGACCCGAGCGACGGGGCACGAGTATCAGCACATCCTTGAGCTACTCGATGCGGCATCCCACGGTCAGGAGCAATCATGAGAAAAGCAATAGTGACGGGCGGGGTCAGCGGACTCGGCGAGGCGTGTGCAACGCGGCTGCGCGCGGACGGCGTCGAGGTGATCACCGTCGACATCTCCGCCCGCGCCGATTACTCGCTCGACGTGTCTGACTCTGCCGCGGTCGACGCGGCGGTCGCGGCGATCGGCCGTGTCGACATCCTCATCAACAGCGCGGGGATCACCGGCCCCAACAAGCCACTCTGGGAGGTGACAGACGCCGAGTTCCAGAAGACCTTCGACGTCAACGTCAACGGCCTCTTTTACTTTTGCCGCGCCGTCATTCCCGCCATGGTCGACAGTGGCTGGGGCCGCATCGTCAACATTGCCAGCATCGCGGGCAAGGAAGGCAACCCCAACCTCGGCGCGTATTCCGCTTCGAAGTCTGCCGTCATCGGTCTGACGAAGTCGCTCGGCAAGGAACTTGCAACGACTGGGGTGCTCGTCAATGCCATCGCCCCTGCCGTCATCGCGACACCGATGAACGACAGGACGGCGCCGGAAGTGCTTGCGCACATCACCAGCCTCATCCCGATGAAACGGGTCGGACGGGCCGAGGAAGTGGCAGCTCTCGTGAGCTGGCTGGCCTCAGAACAAGTCAGCTTCTCCACGGGAGCTGTCTATGACATCAGCGGCGGAAGGGCCACCTACTAGTCACCCAGACAACACACGGCGACCCCATGGGTGGACCGACTGCTCTCGACCGCCGACGATCCAGACGCCGCGAAGGCTGCTCTCGTCGCACGACAGCCGATCGGCCGCCTCATCACTCCCGAGGAAATCGCCTACGGCATCGCCTATCTTGCCTCCCCGCTGGCCGACTCGACGACCGGCACGGTCCTGGCGATCGATGGCGGATTGAACAGCCTGCGCTAGCCGCGCGGCAGGTATCGTTTCGGGGGAAAGGCCACGGCGACCAGTGCCCGCAGGCTCTGCAGCGAGCCGGTAGCGAGCCGCTGGGCACGCGCCTGCACCAGCACATTGCCGATTGCGGTCGCCTCGACGGGCCCAGCGAGCACGGGAAGTCCGCTGCGGTCGGCGGTGAGCTGGCAGAGCAACTCGTTTTGCGATCCGCCGCCCACCAGATGGATGACCGACACGGTCTTGCCCGACAGGCTCGCGGCCTGACCGACGGCGTGCGCGAATGCCACGGCGAGGCTCTCGAGGATGCTGCGGACGAATTCCGCCCGGGTCGCCGGAACCGGCTGGCCGTGGTCACGGCACCAGGTCGCAATCCGCGTTGGCATGCCTCCCGGCGCGAGGAATCCCTGATCGTTCGCGTCGAACAGCGCCACCGACGAGTCGAGTTGGGATGCCGCGGCGAGAAGCCCTGCGAGCTCGATGGTCGCGCCATCCCGCTCCCACTCCCGCACACACTCGCTCAGCAGCCA
>JANXTJ010000198.1 GCA_025352485.1 Salinibacterium sp. | reverse complement strand
GGTCAGTTAGCGTGGAAAGCATGTCCACCAGCCAGGAAGATCTGCGCATCATCGCGCTCGCCGAGTTCGCCGCCGCCGGCTATTCGGCAACCTCGCTGCAGCGCATTGCCGAGCTGGCCGGGCTCTCGAAGTCGAGCGTGCTCTACCACTACTCGTCGAAAGAGCACCTGCTCGAGGCGGCCATCGCGCCGGCCATCGACCGCATGGAGGCGATCCTCATCCCGCTGGAGGGGGTGGGATTCGGCCCCGACCGCGCCGCTTTCCTCGTCGAGTTTGTCGACTTCCTGCTCGAGTATCGCCTCGAAGTGAACATGTTCATCAATCAGGGCCCCTCGCTGGTCGACGTGCCCGTCATCGACAGGGCCAATGCCCTCGTCTACCGACTGGCCGAATTCTTCGCGGCCCACACGTCATCCATCGAAGAGCGGATGCGCTTCGGCATCGCCCTTGGGGGTGCGGCCTACATGCTGTGCACCGTGCAGAACCTCGATATCGAGGTCGGGCCGGCTGTTGAGACCAGGGCAGCGCTCATCTCGATCATGGGGCAGCTGCTCGCCCCGATTCCTTCTCACTCATCGACCGCAAGGTAAATCGTGGCAACTCTTCTGTACCGTCTCGGCCGCTTCGCCTACCGTCACGCCTGGCGAGTGATCGCGGTATGGCTGATTCTTGCCGCCGGCGTGATCGGCGGTGGGGTCGCCCTCGGCGGCCAGACCCAGGAGTCGTTCGCGATCCCCGGAACCGAGTCGCAGCAGGCACTCGACCGACTCGACGCCGTATTCCCCGCCGTCGCGGGCGCCAGCGCCACCGCGGTCATCGTGGCGCCGCCGGGGACATCGGTCGAGAGCTACCGGGTCACCATCGAGCAGATCGTCAGCGCCATCACGACGGTGCCCGGCATCGATTCGGCCGTCAGCCCGTTCGACAAATATGCGGGTAACGCGATCTCCGCCGACAAGTCGATGGCGATCATCAGGGTGCAGTTCGTCGGCGCCTCTGCCGACGTCACTGCCGCCACGCTCGGCGCACTGAAAAGCACCGCGAGCATTGGCGAACGCTCCGGACTCACGGTGGCATACGGCGGGCAAGTGTTTGCCGACAACACCGTCGGCATCACCGTTACGGAAGCCTTCGGGGTCATTTTTGCCGGGGTCGTGCTGTTCATCACCTTTGGTTCGCTCCTCGCGGCCGGGATGCCGCTGCTGAGTGCTCTTCTGGGCGTCGGCATCGTCATGGGCGCCATCACGACGATCTCCGCTTTCACGCCGGTCTCCAGCTCCGCTCCGCTACTTGCGCTCATGATCGGGCTCGCCGTCGGGATCGACTACGCCCTGTTCATCCTGTCTCGGCACCGAACCCAACTGGCCAAGGGAGAGGACCCAGAGGAGTCGGCTGCGATGGCCGTCGGAACCGCGGGGTCGGCCGTCGTGTTTGCCGGCCTCACCGTGATCATCGCGCTGTTGGGCCTGTTGGTGGTCGGCATCCCGTTCCTGTCGGTCATGGGCGTCGGCGCCGCGGTTGCGGTGTTCATCGCCATCGGAATCGCCACCACCCTGCTGCCCGCCTTTCTCGGGCTCGCCCGCGGTCGGCTGGCGCCCCGGGTCGGCTCGCGGGCGTGGAAGCGCGCCACGGCCGCGCCCGAGAGCCGCAGGTCGATGGGCTTCCGCTGGGTTACCGGGGTCATGAAACGCCCGGTGCTTGCCACTCTGGGAGTGATTGCGATTCTCGGCACGCTGGCGATTCCGGCACTCAGCCTCGACCTCAACCTGCCAGACGGGGGATCGCAGCCGGTGGGGTCGACCCAGCGGGTGGCGTACGACCTTGTCAGTACGGGTTTCGGGGCCGGCTACAACGGCCCGCTCGTCGTCGCGGTCGACATCACCCAAACCACCAGCATCGTCGACGACCTCAACGGCATTCGGGCGCAGTTGGCTGGCCTCAAGGATGTCGACTACGTCTCGCCAGGGTATCCAGACCCTGGGCTCGATACGGCCATCATTCAGGTGACCCCGAAGAGTGCTCCCGACTCGATCGCGACCAAACAACTCGTGCAAGAGATTCGGGATCTCGCCCCCTCGATCGAGAAGCAGTACGGCACCCCGATCGCCGTGACGGGCGCGACCGCCGTCGGCATCGACATTTCCAACCGGCTCACCAGCGCGCTGGTGCCGTTCGGGCTCATCGTCGTCGGGCTCTCCATCGTGCTGTTGATGATGGTGTTCCGCTCTGTGCTGGTGCCGATCAAGGCGGCTCTCGGCTTTCTGCTGTCGGTCACGGCCTCGTTCGGCGTTGTGGTGGCGGTCTTCCAGTGGGGCTGGCTGAGCAACATCACCGGCGTCGAGAATCCCGGGCCGATCCTGAGTTTCATGCCGATCATCCTGATGGCCGTGCTGTTCGGGCTGGCCATGGACTACGAGGTGTTTCTGGTGGCCGGCATGCGTGAGGAGTTCGTCAAGACCGGCGACGCGCGCTACGCGGTCAGCCACGGTTTCGCGAACGGCGCGCGGGTGGTGACGGCCGCTGCGCTGATCATGTTCTTCGTCTTCTTCGCCTTCGTGCCAGAGGGCGGCGGCACCATTAAACCGATCGCGCTTGGCCTTGCGATCGGCATCGCCTTCGACGCGTTCCTGGTGCGCATGACACTCGTGCCCGCACTGATGACCCTGTTCGGCAGGGCCGCCTGGTGGATGCCGCGCTGGCTCGGTCGCATCCTGCCCAATGTCGACATCGAGGGCGAAGAACTGCGCGAGCACCGCGGTGCGGTGGACTGGGCGGCCGCGCAGGGCGCCGTCGCGCTGAGCGCCGAAGACCTCGTCGCAGGGTCGGGCGAGTACACCGTGGGCCCCCTGACGCTGAGCGTTGCACGCGGGGCGATAGTGATCGCCAGTGGAAGCCCGACGGATCGACGGCTCGTCGCCGCCACGCTGGCGGGACGCCTCGACCCGGTGTCGGGCCGCGCACAGGTGGCCGGGCATCCGCTGCCGACCGAAGCCGCCAGGGTGCGCTCTCTCGTCGCACTCGCCGATATTGGCGGGTTCCCGCGCACAGAGGAGAACACAGAGGCGAGCGTCACGGTGGGGCAGTTGCTCGCCGAGCGCCTCGAGATGACCCAGCCCTGGTATCGGGTATTTTCCACCAACCGCAGCGCTCGCCGGTGGCTGGGGCGCGTCAACTCGGTGCTCGGCGCCGACCGCGACACTGTCACGTTGTCGAGCTCCCTGATGCAACTGCCCCAGCTCGAGCGAGCGGTGGCCCTCGCCGCCGTGGCGCTTGCCGAGCGCACCCCCGTGGTCATGCTCGACCAGCTCGACTCGTTCGCGAGCGTGCGGGATGAGGCCGCGTTCGTGACCGCCGTTGCCGCCCTCGCCCCCGCCACCAGCACCGTGCTGATCGGCACCCCGCTGCCGGCTCGCGTCGGACCCGCCGGGGACACCGGTCGGCGCCCGCTGGTCGAAATCGACCTCAACTCGCTCAGCCAGATAGGACTCTCCCGATGAGATTCACCCGTTCCGCCCGCGGCCGCGCCGTGGGCATCGTTGCCGTCATACTCGTGCCGCTCGCATTTGCGGGCCTCTTTATCGGGGCGCTCGGTCAGGGCACCAAGGCGGCCGAGCGCATCCCGGTGGCCATCGTCAATCAGGACACCCTGCAAACGGTGACCGCGGCCGACGGCACCGTACAGAATGTGTTCGCCGGCCGCCAGCTGGTCACGGAGCTGACAGGGGCGAAGGGCTTCGACTGGACAATCACCAATGAGAAGGATGCGGCTGCCGCGCTCAAGGCCGGTGCCGTCTACGCGGTCCTGACCGTTCCCGCCGACTTCTCGACGTCGATTCTGACCATCTCCGGCGACCACCCGAAGAAGGCCGACCTGTCGATTCGCACCAATGACGCGCACAGCTACCTGACCGGATCGGTGGCGCAGGTGGTCGGGCAGGCGATGGCAGACACCTTCGGTAAGGCGATCACCGCTCAATACATTGCCGGCATCTACGCGGGAGTGGGCACCCTCGGCACCGCGCTGACCACGGCAGCGGATGGCGCAACCCAGCTTTCCGGCGGAGCCACAGAGCTCTCGGGCGGGCTGGGCCGCTATACCGGTGGGGTGGATTCGCTCGCCGGCGGCCTCGCACGGCTCCAAGACGGCGCCGCCGGGCTGAGCGCGCTCGGCTCAGGGGTGTCCCAATACACCGGTGGGATCTCCCGGCTGGCCGCCCTGGCCTCCTCGATCGACCCGGCAACCGTCACCGATCCCGCCACCAGAGCCAAACTCGAGGCCCTGATCGGTGGGCTCGCCCAAGCATCGTCGGCGGGCGCGACCCTGTCGGCACAGGCGGATGCCGGCATCGCCTCCGTGCAATCCGGCATTTCACAGAGCTCGGCCGGCGCGTGGCAGCTCGCGCGCTCGGGGCCGCCGCTGGTCACCGGCGCCGACACCCTCGCCGGCGGTGCCAGCTCCCTGGCGGCCGGCCTGCACACCGGCGCCACGCAGATCCCGCCCAAGACCCCGGCGGCGGCAACCGCGGCGGCGGCCGTCGCCGCCGACCCGGTAACCCTCACCGTGACCACCGATCACGCCGTCACGGCGGTCGGTCAGGTCGTCGCCACCTTCTTCGTGCCGCTCGGGCTCTGGATCGGGGCGCTCGCCGTCTTCCTCGTGCTTCGGCCGGTGACCAGGCGCGCCCTGACATCCACGGCGAGCAATGGCAGACTCGTGGCCGCCGCCATCGGTCGCGCGAGCGCCGTTACAGCGGCCCAGGCCGTGCTGTTGGTGGCGCTGCTGCACCTGACCGCGGGCGTGGCCTGGTCGCTGTTGCCCCTGACCGTCGCCTTCTCGCTGCTGATGGCGTTCGCCTTCACCGCCTTTCACTACCTGCTGACCATCGGCCCCGGTCGCGCGGGTCTGGTGGTGTCACTGTTCGTGCTCGCGCTGCAGGTGACCTCGACGGGCGGCGTCTACCCGGTCGAACTGCTCTCCACGCCGTTCCGGTTGGTGAGTCCGCTGCTTCCGCTCACCTATGCGGTCAACGGGATGCAGGCGATCCTGTCAGGGGGAGCCCCCGGCGCAGTGCTTGCCTCAGCCCTCACCCTGGTGGCGTTCGGCGGCGCGAGCATCATCCTTGCCCTGTTCGCGATCAGGCGCACGCGACGCGCGAGCGCACTCGGATTCATACCGGTATCCGTCTGAGTTGGACTGGGCCGGCCGACCGTTTTCCTAGGCTTGGCCGCCGAGCGCGACGACGACGTCGTCCCACCATTGGGACGACTCCGTTAGTGCGCGAGCCGCTATCCGCTGCCCGTCGGCGCGGATCTCCTGTCGGGCAGCCCAGGTCTGACGCAGCAGGGCCGCGCCCTCGCCGCCCAGTAGGCGGGGAACCGCCAGCGTGGAGTGCTGGCCGAAGTTGGACAGCGCGCCGGTCAGCTTGGTCTCTGTGTAGTCATCCACCGGAATACCGATGGTCGGCACCCCCGCCGACACCGCAAACACCGCGGGGTGGTAGCGACTGCACACCACGAGCGCGGCCCCGCGGGCGAGCCGGGCGGCATCGCGCGAATCGGTCACCGGCAGCACCCGCGCCGGCGCCGACAGCAGCGCGGCAATTCGTTCGTGGATGGCCGAGTCCCCGCGGGCCGGCCCCGGGGTCAGTGCGGCGAAGTGCGGCGAGAAGACGATCGAGAGGCCGGTGGTGGCCACCACGTCGTTCAGCAGGGCCGCGATGGACTGTTCTACCGCGCCACGATCCGTATCGCCGACGTGGTTGGCGAGCGTGACGAGGCAGTAGCCGGAGGTCTCGACCGGTTCGGTGACCAGAAAGCTGGCGTCATCCACCGTCTGGCGAAGCAGTTCGGCGGGGATGCCCAGCCGCTGGCACAGCTGATAGGAGCGCGATTCGCGCAGTCCCACGAGACGCGCGGAGCCGAGGAGTTCGGCCACCAGCGCCGAATCGGTCACGTCGAGGTGGGGGCCGATCGTCTGGCCGGTCACCACGAGCGGTTTGCCCAGGTCGCGGGCAATGCGACCGATCGCGGAGCGGGTGCGCACGTGCGTCGGCCAGAGTGACGAGAGGTTGCCGCCGCCGGTGATGATCGCGGCATCGCTGCCGCGCAGGGTCTCGGTGAGTGCGGCGGTGCGGTCGTCGGTGGGCAGTGCGACGGCCTCGATGCCGTAGCGCGCGGCCGTGTCTGCGGGGTTTGCCGAGAGCCCGACGATGTCGGTTATTCCGCGCTGCCGAAGCTCGCCGATGCAGGCCTCGAACATGGCCTCGTCGCCAATATGCATCATGTCGTCGAGCACGCCGACATCGCCCATCGCCACGACCCGCATGTTCATCCCCGACGCTTTCCGACCCGGCTGCGGATCCTTACCACGTTAGCCGATGCCCAGTCCAGCGCCTTCCCCCGGCCGGTGGCCGACCTATCCTTTTGAGTATGGGGATTCTTACTTCACTCGACGCCGTGCAGGGGGCAGAGCATCTCGTTGACTCGATGCGCCTCGCCGACGATCTCGCCTTTGAGGCGAGTCGAGACGGGGGAATTCGCACGATTCGTGTGCTCGCCTCCGCCCTCGTGGGTGACGACCAGATCGCCGCGATCGCCGCCACCCACGCCCTCGCCGGCGTCTTTGATGTGCAGGCTGATATCGCGATTTCCCGTCTGCTTTCTGATGACCGTGGCTTCCTGCGCGAGCATGCCGCGTGGGCGCTCGCGTCTCGACTGCCGCGCTACGACGCGATCGGCCGGTTGGTCGGGATGGTGGCGGCCGGCGGTTTTGGTTCGATGGTGGCCCAACGCACCCTCGAGCAGTGGGCCGCAGCTACGCCCGAACACATCGCCATTGGTCTGGAGGGCGCCCTCCTCGGGCTGCACGAGCGCGGGGCGCGCTACCGCGTCGTGGAGACGCTCGGCCTCGTGCGCAGCACCATGGTGGTGGCCCCCCTCGTGCGTGTCGCGGCCGATCGCGCCGAAGACGAATCGGTGCGCGTCGCCGCGGTTTCGGCGCTGGGTCAGCGCGAGGGAGACCGCCAGGTGGAGGCATTCCTCAACGAGCTGGCGCGTGACGACAGTTACCTCGCCGACGTCGCGCGGCTGGCGCTGGTCGACCTCGGCCCGCGCCCGGCGATCCAGCCCGGCGGCGATCGCCCGCTCACCGTCGGCCAACTTTTCTTGCACGCCGACATCGACGCCGATCTTTCCCAGTCCGGCAGCGGTGACAACGGCGGGATTGCCACCCTGCTCGTTCGCTTGGGTGATGCCCTCATTGCCGACGGTGACGGCGCCCCGGGTTCTGTCGGGCGTGTCATCACGATGTCGCGCGGATCCGCCGCCGACGCGGTGCGCGGAGTGCTGGAGGTCGCGGCGACCGGCTCCGGCCACGTCTTCGGCAGCATCCCGACCCTGAGCGACCCCGTGCAGTCCGCCAGCGCCTGGCCGCTGCGAGTGGCTGCGCGGCGCGGCATCCGGCGGATGCTGCGGGCCAGCGGCGGAGTCGACGTACTGCACCTGAGGATGGCCGATGTCGGCAGCCTCGCCGCGGCAGACGTGGCGAGGGAGCTCGAAATTCCGGTCGTGTTCACCGTCGCCCCCGACCCGCACGGTGTCGTCGATTCGCTCGACAAGTCGGGCATGCTCACCCGTTGGAACTTCGGCGATGTCGATGAGCACGAGCACTTCTGGTTCAGGGCTCGCCTCGTGCAGCAGCTCGCGGCCAATTCGGCGCACACCGTGCTCTTTCCGCGCCCCAACCTCAAAAACGATATGAAAGATCTTGTCGGCATCGACATCACCGCGCATCCGGAGCGGCACTCGATCGTGCCGGAGGGCATCGACCTCGAGGTCGTCGACAGCGCCGTGCTGGCCGCAGCCACCCTCGCGGCGGGCGGGGCCAGCACGCCAGCCCTCGATGAACTGTGCGACCTCCTCAAGCGCCTTCCGCCCCAACGCCGGGGCTTGCCGCTGGTGGTCAGCGTCGGCCGTTTTCATCGGGTCAAGGGCATGGCGAGCGTTGTCGAGGCGTGGGCGACCGGACCGCTGGCCGATCGCGCAAACCTGCTGCTGATCGGCGGGGACCTGCGCGCGCCCTCCGCCGACGAGCGGGAGCAACTCGCCGCCATCGACGCGACCATACCCGCCGGCGAGCACGTCGCAAGGGGGCTCATCCTGTCTGGCCATCGCCCCAATGACACGGTCGCCCAATGGTCGGCCGCGGTGCGGTTCGGCATACCGGGGCTTGCGGCCCCGCGCGGCATCTACGTCTGCGGCAGTCTCAAGGAGGAGTTTGGTATCGCCCTCTTGGAGGCGATGGCCACCGGACTTATCGTGGTCGCGCCCGACGGGGGAGGGCCGGCAACCTACGTGCGAGAGGCCATCACGGGCTTCCTGGCCCCGACGTGGAATGTCTCCCGCCTCGGCATTGCCATGACGGAAGCCCTCGACGCATCCGTCGCGGAGACGTCGGACGACCGCGCGGCGCTCTCGCGCGGCACCGTCGAGAGCAGTTTCACGATCCAGGCGATGGCCGTCGCGCTCGGCTCGGTCTATCGCCGTGTGCACGATGTCGAACGCGAGTTGCAGGATTGGGTGGTCACGGCGCCGTGACCCTGCTCGTCATTAGCCCGGATTACGCCTCACACCTGCTTCCGCTGGTCACGATCGCGACGGCATGGCGTCAGGCGGGCGAGCGCGTGGTGGTGGCGACCGGCCCGGCGACGGCGGGGATCGTCGAGTCCTTCGGCTTCGAGCACGTCGAGCTTTCGCTCGGCAAGGGCTCCAATCCCGGTGTGATCCGTGCCGAGGAACAGCCGAAGGGCGAAGATGACGCCCTGCGTGGCTTTTTTGACGCCACCAGAGACGGGATGCTGGAAACCCTCGGCTTCCAGGCGCGCGCCCGCCTGAGCGACTTCATGTGGGAGCCGGTGCGGATCGGTCGTGCCGTCCAGGCGGTCGTGGCCGAGGTCGCCCCGCGCGAAATCATCGTCGATCATCTCGCTTTCAGCGCCCGCTTGGGGCTGTCGGCGGCCGGAATCAGGCATGCGGATGTCGTCGTCGGGCACCCCTCTGCGCTGCCGGTCGGCGACGAGGTGTACGGCTTTCCGCCCGCGTGGCCGGCCGCGTTCAGCCCGGAGCCCGCCGCGCTGGCCGACCTCCGCGCACTCTGCGAGCGGGTGAGCGTGGCCTTTACCGCGCAATGGAACGCCGCGCTTCAGGAACTTGCCCCTCAGTCCTCCCCAGTGGCGAGCGCCTTCACCGAGCATGGCGACCCGGTGCTCTACAACTATCCGGAACAACTGGCAGACCCAAACCGAGCGCTCCCGCCGCATGTGTTCATCGGCTCCGCCGTGCGCGAGGAGCCAGACGACGCCCAGGTGTCCGAATGGATTGATCGCGACGAACCCTACGTCTACGTGAGCTTCGGCAGCTTTCTCTCTGTGCGTTCGGATGTGCTGGCTCGAGTCTGCGCGGCGATCGACGGCACCGGCATCCGGGCTGCCATCGCGCTGGGGTCGGCGAACAGGGACGACCTTGGCCCGCTGCCGGAGCACTGGTTGGTGCGCGAGTTTTTGCCCCAGGTCGCGCTGCTGCGCCACGCGGCGGCCGCCGTCAGCCATGGCGGCAACAACAGCGTGACCGAGGCGATGACGTTCGCGGTTCCGCTGGTCGTTTTGCCGTTCTCTACCGACCAGTTCGTGGGGGCCGCAGCCCTCGAGGCCGCCGGCTTCGGCGTGGCACTGGCACCCAACGAGGCGACCGTCGACCAGCTCGCTGCCGCCCTCAGGAGCGTGCTTGAACTTCCGGCACCGGTCCGCGATCGGTTGGAGTTTTTGGCGCGCGGCCTGCGTCAGTCGCCGGGCAGCGAGCGCGCGTTCTCGGCCATCGCGCCGGTCAGCGAGCTCATCGCGCCGTAGTCGCCGGCCGCGTCACGGTAGCGCTGCATGAGAGCCGCGTTCGCGTCGTACTGCGGGCCGCTGCGCGTCTCCGCGACGTGGTGCAGCGCGAACACCCGTCCGAGGTCTCGCCGCGGGGGTTCGCCGATCAGGGTGTCGTGAGCGAGGTACCAGGCCGCATCCTCGAAACCCCAGCCGCGGAAACGCTCGTCCTGCCCGCCGTGGCGCCACCAGGTGCGCGCCGTCGTGACATAGACGCCCGAACATGCCCCGGCGACGAGGTCGAAGTCGCAGTCCTGCAGCGGAGTGCCCGCAATGAATTGCGCCATCCCGATCTCGCCCAACCAGCGGTATTCGGCATAGGGCAGGTGCACGGCGCCCGAGTGGGATGCCCCCGCGATCGCCGCGCGCAGGCTGTCGCCCTCTGGGATCGTGTCGGCGTCGCCGATGACGATCACCTCGTCGGGGTGTGACACGGATGCCACAGCCAGGTTGCGACACTGGGCGAGGTTGAATACCTCGTCGGTGGAGTCAACGAGCCGGATGTCGGCCTCGGGAAATTCGCGCAGGTACCAGTCCAACACGGCATCGAGCGCCACCAGCCGGGAGGGCTGGGAGCGCCAAGGGATGACGACAGTCAGCATGCCTCAAGCCTATGTCGGGCGAAGCTGGTGTGAAACCGTGAGGTGACGCGGTCAGGCCGCGCGGACCGCCACGCGCACCGGTTCGGCGCTGTGAGCGGGGGTGGCGACGCTCTCGACGTCATCGAGGAACGCGTTGGGGCCCGTTCGGCCGATGAGCAACTCGGCCTCGACGTGCGCCCAGAGCACCTCGTGCTCCAGTTGCGGGTCGCTGATGACCTCGTGGCGAGCCGGTCCGCTGGCCTGGCCGGCAGACTCGACGGTGGCGGCGACTTCCCACGCGACGGTGTGTGCGACGGTCTGGGCGAAGAGTGCCTCTTCGGGCGTGGCGCGACCGAGGGTCACCCGAAAACTTCCGCCGGGGCCGAACAGCTCGATGAGCCGCTCGCGCATGAGGTCGTAAACGAGTTGCTGGTCTGCTGACTCCGACATGCCGTTCCGCCTCTCGTGGCCTGAGCCGCTGCGGACTCAAAATCTGGCATAATCCGCATTTTGCGCGAGCGTGTGCTGCGCTTCCCCGTGACACGCCGCGTTTGCGCCGGTCAGAGCCAGTTGCGCCGTTTGAACACGACATACAAAACGGCTCCGGAAACGACCATGAGGCCGAGGGCATAGGGGTAGCCGAAGGCCCAGCTCAGTTCGGGAATGACATGGAAATTCATGCCGTAGATGCCCGCGATCAGGGTGGGCGCGAACAGGATTGCCGCCCAGCCCGAGATCTTCTTGACCTGTTCGCCCTGTTCGATGCTGGCCTGCGACAGGGCTTTCATCTCGTCGTTTTGGATCTGCATCACCATC
>JANXTJ010000194.1 GCA_025352485.1 Salinibacterium sp. | reverse complement strand
TGGCTCACGAAGGGAACCGGCGGAATCGGGCTCTCGGTGACGAAGCTCCGCGCGCAGGGTTCGCCCATCCGCTCGAACAACACCACCTCCACCGGCCCGATCCCGTTCATGCACACGATCGACTCGATCCTGCGCGCGGTGAGCCGCGGCGGCAAAAAGTTCGGCGCCCTGTGCTTCTACATGGAGAACTGGCACATGGACTTTCCGGAGTTCCTCGAACTCCGCAGCAACTCGGGTGACCCGTACCGCCGCACCCGTACCGCGAACACTGCGGTGTGGATCAGCGACGAGTTTATGAAGCGCGTACAGGCTGATGACGACTGGTACCTCTTCGATCCGCTCGAGGTCGGCGACCTCAACGAGCTCTACGGCAAGGCCTTCTCGGTGCGCTACAACGAGTACGTTGCGCTGGCGGAGGCCGGCGAGATGCGCCTGTTCAAGAAAATCACCGCGCGTGAGCAGTTCAAGTCGATCCTCATCTCGCTGCAGACCACCAGCCACCCGTGGCTGACCTGGAAAGACACGATCAACAACCGTGCCCTGAACAACAACACGGGCACGATTCACCTCTCCAACCTGTGCACCGAAATCACGCTGCCGCAGGACGTCGACAACGTCTCGGTCTGCAACCTCGCCTCGATCAACCTGTCGCAGCACATGATGAATGTCGAAAACGGTGGCCTCGCGGTCGACTTCGAGAAGATCGCCGTGTCTGCTCGTCTGGCAGTTCGTCAGCTCGACAACCTGATCGACATCACCCGCTCGAGTGTTCCAGAGGCCGACTTCTCGAACCAGCAGAACCGTGCCGTCGGCCTCGGCGTGATGGGGTTCACCGACATCATCGAGAAGCTCGGCATCAGCTACGAGAGTGAAGAGGCCTACGACCTCATCGACGAAATCATGGAGCACGTGTCGTACGCGGCGATCAGTGCCAGTGCGCAGCTCGCCACGGAGCGCGGCTCGTACCCGAACTTCGCGGGCAGCCGTTGGTCGGAAGGCATGGTGCCGCTCGACTCGATCGCGCTGACGGAGGCCGACCGTGGCATTCCGATCAAGGTCAACCGCAAGACCCGGCTTGACTGGGATGCCCTGCGGCTCACGGTCGCGGGCGGCATGCGTAACGCCACGCTCATGGCTATCGCGCCGACGGCATCCATTGGTCTGGTCGCCGGCACGACGCCGGGCCTCGACCCGCAGTTCTCGCAGATCTTCAGCCGGGCAACCTCGAACGGCAAGTTTCTCGAGGTCAACCGAAACCTAGTGACCGATCTGCAGGCGCTCGGAATTTGGGATTCGACGAAAGAACTGATCCTGCGCAGCCAGGGCGACATTCAGGGCATTGCGACCATTCCGGATGACATCAAGGCCGTGTACAAGACCAGCTTCCAGCTGTCGCCGTATGCGTTCCTCGAGGTCTCGGCCCGCGCCCAGAAGTGGATCGACCAAGCGATCAGCCGCAACATGTACCTCGAGACGCGTGACCTCGGCGACATGATGGACATCTACTTCGCGGCATGGGAGCGCGGCGTGAAGACCACGTATTACCTGCACATGAAGCCGCGCCACACCGCCGAGCAGTCCACCGTCAAGGTGAACAAGGCGCAAGACATCGCCGAGGGCGCTGCCGCGTCTTCCGCGGCTTCCGGTGCCGGCTCCTCCGGTGCCTCGACGGCCGCGGCGCCCACCGGCGCTGCTCCCGCTCGACGCGGTTTCGGTGGGCTCGCACCGAAGGCGGGCAGCTGAAATGGCTGTAGCTGCCCCGACAAACACCTCCCCGACAAACACCGCGGAGTACTACGTACCTGTTGATCCGATGGACGACCTGCAGTGCGACAGCTGCCAGTAGGAGAATGAAGTAATGGGAATTTTAGGAACGGGCCTGCAAGAGGGCCTTCTGCTTAAGCCGATCCGCTACCAGTGGGCGATGGACCTGTATGACCAGGCCGTCGCGAACACCTGGTTCCCCAACGAGATTCAGCTCGGGGAGGACATCGCGGATTTCAAGAAGATGACCGATGAGGAACGTCACGCCGTGACATTCCTGATGAGTTACTTCAACCCGAACGAGCTGCTCGTCAATAAGGCTCTCGCTTTCGGCGTCTACCCGTACGTGAATGCGGCGGAGTGCAGCCTTTACCTCGCGAAGCAGATGTGGGAGGAGGCCAACCACTGCATGAGTTTTGAGTACGTGTTGGAGACTTTCCCGATCGACCGTGAGGCCGCTTATGGGGCGCACGCCAACATCCCGTCTATGGCGCGTAAGGAAGAGTTTGAGGTGAAATACATCCGTCGCATGACGGAGCAGACTCTCGACATCACCACGACGGAGGGCAAGAAAGATTTCGTGCGCAACCTGGTTGCGTACAACGTCATCCTCGAGGGTGTCTGGTTCTATTCGGGTTTCATGGTGGCCTTGTCGTTCCGCCAGCGAAACTTGTTGCGCAACTTCGGCTCGCTGATGGACTGGGTGGTGCGCGATGAGTCGCTGCACCTGAAGTTCGGCATCAACTTGATTCTGACGGTGCTGGAGGAGAACCCCGATCTGCAGACGGAGGAGTTCGCGACCGAAATCAAGCAGATGATTTTGGATGCCGTGGAGATGGAGGAGGAGTACAACCGTGACCTTCTTCCGAACGGGATCCTCGGCCTCAATTCGACGTACATCAACCAGTACGTGAAGTATTTGGCGGATCGCCGGCTGGAGGAGCTGGGGTTTGAGGCACACTACAACGTCTCTAACCCGGCGAAGTGGATGGCCGCAGCCAATGACACTCTCCAGTTGGTGAATTTCTTCGAGTCGACCAACACGTCGTACGAGTCGAACGCGAGTGCCGTTTCGAAGAACGTGACGGTGGGAGCTCGGGCCGAGTGAGTTTCACGCTCGAGGCGGTGCGGTGGGATGACCTTCGGGCAGTCGCTATGCGTGACGCCATGAACGTGGAAACTGGCGCGATGTACGCGCAGTTCACCGCAGCCCAGCCTCCGGAGGCTGTCGCGGCGGTGAATGAAGCACTCTCCATCGACCCGTCAACGATCGTCTACACGGTTATTGCGGTCGGCATTGCTGCTGCTGCTGCCGCCGCTGCTGGTGTCGCCGCCGCCGCGCCAGCGGTTGCCCCCGAGGTGCTTGGCCACTGCGCACTGCGTCCGTTCGGCGACAAGCTCGAGGTAAAGAAGGTTTTCACGACGGAGTCGGCGCGGGGCCGCGGCGTGGCCATCGCACTGCTCGCAAACCTCGAGGACTACGCGCGCGGCCACGGCGTGCCTTCGCTGGTGCTGCAGACTGGTCCACTTCAACTGGCCGCGATCGCGCTTTACACGAAGCTTGGTTACGCCCCCATTCCGACTTTCGGCTCGTACGGGGCGATCGCCGGCGCCCTCTGCTACGAAAAAACTCTCTAGAGCCGCCGCCGGTAATCGGCTTGCGCTCGCGAAGCTGGTGCTGCCGCCCGGCGTGGCCGGCGTGATAGTGCAATTCGCTCACCGTCAACAGGACATCTCCCGGCGCTGAAGAATGTCCTGTTGACGGTGAGCGTGCCAAGACTGCTGCCGAGCTGCCGAGTTGCTGAGTATTGCCCAGCCACGCGTTGCTTAGCCTCTCCTTCAGGCGGCGGGCGACCGCGATGTTTTCACCGGTTTGCGACGGGCGAAGCTGCGGGAAGCAAGCAGCTGTAACCATGGGGCGTGGCACTTCCGGCTCTGATTGACCGTCTCGGCGGACTCGCGAGGACCGCTGAACTGAAGTCGCACGGTTTCTCACCGGAAATCATCAACGCCTTCGTCGGGTCGCGCAAAGTCATCCGAATCTGCCGCGGTTGGTATGCCAGCCCCAACACCGGCGCAGCAGCTA
>JANXTJ010000090.1 GCA_025352485.1 Salinibacterium sp. | reverse complement strand
ATTCAGACGACGAAAGTGGATTGGGTGCACACGCTGCTCGCGTCGATTTACACCGCAGGACTCACGGATGCCCCGCCGAGCGCGCTGGTGGCGCCCGTCGTGGGCGGCACGAAATGAGCGCGTTGGCGGCGCTCGGTTCGGCGCTGCTCGGCCCGGCCGCGCTCGGGTCTGCCGACGCGCGCACCCCGGCCGCGCTCGGCTCGGCTGACGTGCGCGCCCCGGCGGCCGGTAGCTCCCGGTGACCCGTCCGCCATTCGACCCTCCGACGGCCGAGGATGTGCGCATCGTCTCCCGTCAACTGGGCCGACCCGCGCGCGATGTGGTTGGCATTGCGGCCCGTTGCGCCTGCGGCGCCCCCACCGTCGTTTCGACGCGACCGCGGCTGGCCGACGGCACGCCGTTTCCGACCTTCTACTATCTGACGCATCCGGCTGCCACTGCCGCTGTCTCCACCCTCGAGGCCGAGGGCGAGATGCCCGGCTTCGCGGCGATGCTCGCGGCCGCGCCCGACGGTCTGCCACCGGCTAGTAACCCGATCGCCGCCGCCTACCGCGCCGCCCACGAGTCATACATTGCCGACCGCGAGTCGATCCTGGTCGTCGACGAAGTGGCCGGAATCTCGGCTGGTGGGATGCCCGACCGGGTCAAATGCCTGCACGCGCTGGTGGGGCACGCCCTCGCGGCCGGTCCTGGCGTCAACCCGATCGGCGATGCCGCGCTCGCGCGAGCCGCCTGGAGCCCCGCCGTCTGCCAGTGCGTCGACTATGACGACGTCGCCGACGCCGAAGACAACACCACCACGGCCACGCTGTGAAGCGTTTCGTCGCGGGCAGCCTGCTGGCCGTCATCGCGGCGGCCATGCTTTTCGCCGGGGGAGCCGCCGGTGTTGGAGCCGGCCCTGCCCGCGCCGACAGTGTGCGCGACCGCGAATACTGGCTCGACGCCTACGGAATTCGTGCCGCCTGGAACACCACCAAGGGCGCGGGCATCACCATCGCGGTGATCGATACCGGCGTCGACGGCACCGTCTCCGACCTCGTGGGCGCCGTCGGGCCCGGCGCCGACTTCTCGGGCGTCGGTTCCTCCAACGGCCAGACCCCGGTCGGCGCCGACGGCAGCGCCCACGGCACGATGGTCGCATCCCTCGCGGCCGGGCGCGGAACCGGCGGCAACAACGGCATCATCGGATCGGCACCGCTGGCTACGATCATGCCGCTGTCGATCGGTTTTGGCGTCGGGACGCGCAGCACCGAAGACCAGATCGCCGACGCCGTGCGCTACGCGGTCGACCACGGCGCGCGTGTCATCAACATGTCGCTGACGACGAACACCCTCGACTGGCCGCTGAACTGGGATTCAGCTTTCCTGTACGCCATGCAGCACAATGTGGTCGTCGTGGCGGCGGCCGGCAACCGCGGCAGCGGCACCACGGAGGTCGGTGCTCCCGCCACCATGCCGGGGGTCCTGACCGTCGGCGGGGTGGATGCGAAGGGCGGCGCGAGCTTCGACGCGTCATCCCAGGGCATCACCATCGGTGTCGCAGCCCCCAGCGAAGGCCTCGTCGGCGTGACGCCGGGCGGCGGCTACGTGATCTGGAGCGGCACCAGCGGCGCCACCCCCATCGTCTCCGGAATCGTGGCACTGGTCATGGCCGCCCACCCCGAACTCGACGCCAACAATGTGATCAACCGCATCGTGTCGACGGCACGGGATGCCGGTGCCCCCGGCCCCGATCCGATCTACGGTTTCGGGCTCATCAACGCCCAGGCCGCGGTCACCACCGCCGTGCCGTCGGTCAGCGCGAACCCGATGGGCGACCTCGCCGACTGGATCACGGTCTACCGGCGGGCGGCGTCCACCCCGGCTCCCGCACCCACGTCGAGTATCGCGCCGAGCCCAGCACCTGTGGTGGCGGCGGGACCGGTGAACCCGCTCGGCACGGTGCTGCCGCCGGTGAATCTGCTGCGCAATGTCGGCATCCCGCTGCTGGTGTTCGTCGTTTTTACCGCGCTGATCGTCGGGCTGGTGGTGCGAGCAGTCCGCCAGTTCAGACGCTCACGTATGACAGGGTAGATTGGTGGGCAACTTCCTCCACCACGACGAAAGTTTGATACGTGCCTAAGATCCTCATCGTCGGCGGCGGCTACGCCGGTTTCTACACAGCACTCAAGCTGGAGAAATGGCTGGCCAGAGGCGAAGCAGAAGTCACCATGGTTGACCCGCTTCCCTACATGACCTACCAGCCCTTCCTGCCCGAAGTTGCCGCCGGATCGATCGAGCCTCGGCATGCCGTGGTCTCGCACCGCAGGCACCTCAAAAAGACCAACGTCGTCACGGCGAAGGTCACCAAGATCGATCACGCGAACAAGACCGCCACCATTACTCCCGCCTTCGGTGAGGCATGGGAGCAGGCCTACGACATCATCGTGGTGACCGCCGGTTCGGTGTCGCGCACGTTCCCGATCCCCGGTGTTGCCGACCAAGCCATCGGCATGAAGAACATCGAAGAAGCGATCGCCGTGCGCGATCGCGTGCTCACCAACTTCGATAAGGCGTCAAACCTGCCGGCCGGCCCCGCCCGCGACCGACTTCTGACGTTCGTGGTCGTTGGCGGCGGGTTCGCCGGCATCGAAACGTTCGCCGAGCTGCGCAACTTCGCCTCGTCGCTGCTGCCGCTCTACCCGACTCTCGCCTTCGAAGACACCCACTTCCACCTGATCGAGGCCATGGGCCGCATCATGCCGGAGGTGTCTCTGAAGACCAGTCTCTGGGTCATCAAAGACCTTGCCAATCGGGGCGCCGAAATTCACCTCGACACCCAGCTCACGTCGGCGGTGGGCGGCAAGATTGAGCTCTCCACCGGCCAGACTTTTGAGAGCGACACGATCGTCTGGACGGCCGGCGTGATGGCCAACCCGGTGCTGCGCAACACCGACCTGCCGATCGAAGAGCGTGGGCGCCTGCGCGTGCAGGCCGACCTTCGCGTGATCAACGACGCCGGGGTCGTAGCGGGGGCATGGGGCGCTGGCGACGTCAGCGCCGTGCCCGATCTCACCGGTGGTGGGGTCGGCGGATTCTGCGTTCCTAACGCTCAGCACGCCGTGCGGCAGGGCAAGCTCATGGCCAAGAACATCGTGGCCTCGCTGCGTGAAGAGTCGCCGATCGACTATGTGCACAAGAACCTCGGTGCCGTGGCGGGCCTCGGCCTCTACGACGGGGTCTTCCAGTCGGGCAACTTCGCGGTCAAGGGCCTGCCGGCTTGGTTCATGCACCGCGGCTACCACGGTCTTGCCGTTCCCACTTGGGAGCGCAAGATTCGCGTCTTCGGCAACTGGTTCTTGAACTTCGTGCTGCATCGGGATGTCGTTTCCCTCGAAGCGCGCGTTGCCCCGCGTGCCGCTTTTGAGGAGTTCGCTTCCCGCCCCAAGCCGGCCGCAGATTCGGCACCCGCGGCTGCTGCGCCGGCTACGACGGCCGCGCCGGCGAAGGTCGCCGTTCCGGTCAAGTAGCGGTTCGCCCCGGTAGCCCAATCGGCAGAGGCAGACGACTTAAAATCGTCCCAGTCAGGGTTCGAGTCCCTGCCGGGGCACGGTTGTACGGTTGAGAACTTCGGTGCCGTTCACACTGGCAGCCTTCGCCCGGCCGGCTCCAGGGCGCCGAGCATGCCCGAGACGAGCGCGGTACTCCGATCAGCAGTGTCACCACCCCGCGCCCAAAAGCGAGCGCGGGGCGGTGACCCAATCCGGTGCAGGTGGAGGCTTAGATAGCCGCTTTAGCTGCGCCGCGGCCGAAGGTGAACGCGTGGACGATGCCGACGAGGCCCAGCACCGAGAGAACGATTCCGGTGAGCAGGATGAAGGCGCTGGCGGAAAGGGCTGGCGCGGCCAAGATGATAATCCCGGCGAGGATGCTGATGAGTCCGAACGTGATCGCCCAGCCGCGCGAGGGTGACCGGCCGGATTCGACGAGTGTCAGCACACCCTGGATGATCCAGCCGATGCCGATCACCACCACGATCACAACAACGAGGGTTTCGCCGACTGCTGCGGCGTTCTTGATGGCAACCACTCCCAGAATGACGAGCAGGATGCCGAACAGCAGGCCCAGCACGCGCGCTCCGGCGCTGATCCCCGTGGTGAAGATGCTCAGCGCGAGTCGCGCAAGGCCGGCGAAGATGAAGTTGATCCCGAAGATTATTGCCGCGAAGGCGAGTGTCTTGTCTGGCCAAACCAGAAGGACGATACCGAGGACGAGGGCGAGCACGCCGCTGAGGCCAAAGGCGGCCCGCACGGCGTTGATCGCCGTTGGGCTCAGTCTGGACGGGTCCAATGCGAGGTCGTCAACAACAATGATGGTGCTCGAGGAATTTGTCATGGCTAGAGTGTGTCTGAAAATGATTCATCGTGCATTGATTCACAGCCGTGTCGCGAGCGGACGTAGCTGGCGGTCGTAGGCGTAGGTACTGAGGGTGGCGCCGTCAGACTCGACGTCGAGCACGATCCGGGCCGTGTCGATGATGGCCGCACCGGCGATGATCATGATCGTCTCCCGCCGCAGCAGGCCGAAGACAATTTCGTCGGTGTAAAACTCTCGGATAACTTCGCGAGCGTCGGCCGTATCGCCGGGCGACGCGTCGAGTCTCGAGTCGGTGCTGGTTTGGCGGGGCAAGACGCGCAACGCCCCCATGACCGTGTCGGCGATCCGGCAGCTGGCCGCAGCCGTCGAGGTGTAGATGACGTCGGGGGAGATCTTGGCCTCGTTGAGCGCGTCGGCGACGCTGTGGGCCTGGTGCGATTCGGCGTCGCCGTCGAAGTCGGGGTCGCCGGTCAGGTCGTAGGCAGGGGCAATGCCGCTGCCGGTGCCGCTATCCGTCCCGGTGCCGGGGCCCGTGCCCGTGCCGTGGGCGAAAAGTATCAGCGTGCCGAATTCGCTCACGGTGCTCCTCTTCGTTGGCCAGTCGTGTGTTGTCGCGCCGGGTCGGGTCGGGCAAAGTCGGGCCAAGTGCGACGGCGGCCACGGTCATCCCGGTCACACCGACAGCGAGGCCTGCGCCAAGTAGAGCACGGTTGAACAGCGGGCGTCTATTCACCCAACTCGGGTTGCGGGCGGCAGCGTCGGGGGTTAGGCTGAGCAGGCAAGGTGCTGATCGTTAGCTGAGGCTCCTTCGTGGAAAGATGCCAGCGACCCCGAACGTCGAGAGACGCCCCGGGTCAGGACAGGTCTCCCCGGCTTAAGGGGTTACCCCGATTGGCTCCCGTAAAACGGGTTGACGCCGCGAAGTGCCAAAGGTCTTACGAGGAGACGCGGTAGGGCCTATCTGGCCCGGTCTCTGTTGCGCGGCGCGCGAAGCAGGGGAGCACGCTGATGAGCGACAGTCATAGTCCGTGTTTCACCGCCTTCTCCCGCGCCCACTAGGCCTGTTCCTCGGCAACTCCGAGGGCCAGTCCGAGGCTCAATCCCCGGCCCCAGATCTCCGGCCTAGCTTCCCGGCCCCAGATCCCGGCCCAGCTCCCCGAGCCAGAGTCGCCCCGACACGTCGGTTCGCCTCGGCCAAGCTCGTCTGCACTTTTATCCGTCTCACTCATCGTCCCCCATACCCACGGGGTGAGAGGCCTCATCATGACAACCGACGTCAGCACACCACCGGGCACGCCCGCCTCCGCGGTTCTAGATTCCGCACACCTTGGCGACATCGAGGGGGCAATGGGCACCATCAAGCTCGGCGACACATCCGCCCGGCGATCCCTACCGGCAAAGCTCAAGACGCTTCTCGCCATCGTGGGGCCCGGCCTGATCGTGATGGTCGGCGACAACGATGCCGGAGCATTCGGCACCTACACCCAGGCGGGCCAGAACTACGGAACGACGTTGCTCTGGACGCTCCTGCTGCTCGTGCCCGTGCTGTATGTGAACCAAGAAATGGTGCTGCGCCTCGGGGTCGTGACCGGTGTCGGGCACGCTCGCCTCATCCTTGAGCGGTTCGGCCGCTTCTGGGGCGCATTCAGCGTCATCGATCTTTTCCTGTTGAACGGTCTCACGATCGTCACAGAATTCATCGGGATCAGCCTCGGCTTGAGCTACCTCGGCATCCCGCAGATTCCCGGCGTGATCATTGCAGCGCTCGCCGTCTTGGGCGCCGCAAGCACCGGGTCGTTCAAACGATTCGAACGGGTCTGCCTGATTCTGGTTGCGGGATCGCTGGTCATCATCCCGGTCTTCCTGATGGTCCACCCGCCGTTGGGGCAGATCGCTCGTGATTTTGTGATCCCAGGGATGCCCGCCGGTGCGGAGCTCTCCACCGTGATGCTGCTCATCATCGGCATCGTCGGAACGACGGTTGCCCCGTGGCAACTGTTCTTCCAGCAGTCCTACGTGATCGACAAGCGCATCACCCCGCGGTTCATGAACTACGAAAAGGCCGACCTGATCATCGGAATCGTGATCGTGATCGTCGGGGCAGCGGCCATGATCTCGTTCACCTCCGCCACCTTCGCCGGGCGCCCGGAGTTCGGGGCGTTCACCGATGCGCTCGGCGTCGCACAGGCGCTCGGCACGTATGTCGCGCCCATTGCCGGAGTGTTGTTCGCAATCGCGCTCATCGACGCCTCAATCATCGGCGCCGCCGCGGTCGGGCTGTCGACGAGCTACGCGATTAGTGACGTTCTCGGGCTGAAGCATTCCCTGCACCGCAAGCCGAAAGAGGCGAAGGGCTTCTATCTGATCTACGGCGCCCTATTGGCAGTCGCCGCGACGATCGTGCTCATCCCGGGCAGCCCGCTTGGCCTGCTCACCGTGGGGGTGCAAACCCTCGCCGGAGTGCTGCTGCCCTCTGCCGCAGTCTTTTTGCTGCTGCTGTGCAACGACAAGCAGGTGCTTGGCCCGTGGGTGAACGGCAAGTGGCTGAACCTGTTCACCTCTGCCGTGATCACCGTTCTGGTGCTGCTTTCCATTATTTTGACCTCGAGCGTGCTCTTCCCCGACATCAGCGGACCGACAATTCTGATCATTCTGGGCGGCGGTAGCGGGCTGGCCATCGTCGGCGGCATTGCCTACGCCAGCTATCGACGGATCCGCCCTGGGCCTCCCAGCATCCCGATCGACCGAAGCGATCGAGCGAACTGGCGGATGCCGCAGCTGGCCCTGCTGACCCGTCCAGAACTCTCCGGGTTGCGTCGCATCGGACTCACCGTGCTTCGCGGCTACCTCCTGATCGCGGCGATTCTCGTCGTCGTGCGTGTTGTGCAGCTCGCCCTCGGGCACTGAAGCCCATACCCTGACCCACATGATTGAGGATTCCATGAAGACAGTTGCCACCTCCCCAGACCAGTCCAGCGCCGGGATTTTTCTCTCCACCGTGCTCGATCAGAGCGTCGTCGACATCACAGGAAAGCAGCTCGGAAAGCTTGCCGACATCATCGTCCGGCTGCGCGGAAACGACTACCCGCTGTTGACTGCCCTGGTCGTCGGGGTCGGCTCTGAACGAGTCTTCGTGCCAGCCACCGACCTGCATGACTTGAGCCGCGGCACCATCAAGCTGGCGACGCCGCGCCTCGACGTGCGCGCCTTCCAGCGTCGCCCCGGCGAAGTCCTGCTGCGCGGTGACGTCTTGGGCCACCGCCTGATCGACGTCGAACGGGTCGAGTTTGTGCGCGCCCACGACATCCGCCTCAGCCCTGCCGCCGACGGCTGGGTCGTGACTGCCCTCGATGTGCGCAAGCCGCACTGGTGGGGTGGCCGCACCGATCACACTCGCAACCCGCCGCGCGATTGGCGATCCTTTGAGGCGCTCATCGGGCACGAACCTTCGCTGCTGATTCGGTCATCCTCCGGCCGGCTGCGCGGTCTGAAGCCGGCCGAGATCGCGGACCTCATTGAGACGGCATCGTCGACCGAGCAAACCGAACTTCTGGCTCAGGTGCACTCCGACCCCGAACTCGAGGCCGACGTGTTCGAGGAGCTCGACGATCACAGCCAGGCACAGCTGCTCTCCGGGCAAAGCGCCGAAGATGTGGTCAACGTGCTCTCCCGCATGCGTGCGGATGACGCGGCAGACGCGATCGCCGACCTCCCGCAGCACCGGCGCGCAGCCATTCTTGCCGCGCTTCCCGAGGCCCAGCGCGTCAAGGTTCTTAACCTCTTGGGTTATCACACGGCAACGGCGGGTGGCCTGATGGGGCTGGAATTCTTGGCGCTGCCCGAGAACCAGACCATCGCAGACGCCCTCAACGTGTTGCGGGCCGCCACCGGGCATCAGCCCGAAGCCCTCACCGCGATCTACACGCTCGACGAGAGTGGCGCCCTCAGCGGTTCGCTCGGGCTCGTGCACGCGCTCCAACGTGATCCGCAGAGCGTACTCAAAGACGTCGCCACCCCGGCCCCCGTGCACGTAGGTCCCCAAGACGACATCATCGAAATCACCACCCGGATGGCCGACTTCAACCTGCTCACCCTTCCGGTCATCGACGACGACGGTCACATTTTGGGCGTCATCACGGTCGATGATGCGCTGGAAGCCGCCATCCCGGAACACTGGCGCCGCCGCACCAAATAGTGGCGAAAGTGCGGCCGTAGCAGAATGAGTCCATGGCCCACACCCAGGTTGGCGTCGCCGCGATGCTCGAGCAGTTTCATCCGACCGACATCGTGAAGGATGCCGCGCACGCGGAGGCCCACGGATTCTCCGGCATCATGGCGGCCGACCATTTCCAGCCGTGGGTTCCGCAGCAGGGCCAGGCCGCGTTCGTCTGGAACGTCATGACGGCCGTGGCGGAGAACACGGTGGGGAACGTCGGGCCCGGGGTGACCTGCCCATCGTTCCGGCTGCATCCGGCGGTCGTGGCGCAGGCATCGGCGACCCTCGAAGCGATGTACCCCGGCAGGCACTGGCTCGGTCTCGGCTCGGGCGAGGCGCTCAACGAGCACATCGTCGGTGCCTATTGGCCGGAGGCTCCCGAGCGCATCAACCGCATGTTCGAGGCCATCGAGATCATCAAAAAACTGTTCACCGGCAAGGAGGTCAAGCATTCCGGCCAGTTTTTCAAGCTCGAGACGACCCGCCTCTGGACGTTACCGCCCATCCCGCCGCCGATCTATGTCGCGACGGCAGGTCCGGTGACGGCCAAGCGCGCGGGCAAGACCGTCGACGGCATCATCACGGTCGGGGCGCCGGTCGAGAAGATCGCCGGGATTTTCGCCAAGTTCGATGAGGGCGCGCGCGAGGCGGGCAAAGACCCGTCCACGATGCCAAAGGTGCTGCAGCTGCACCTGAGTTGGGCCGGCACCGACGAGGAGGCCATGACCAACGCCCTGGTGGAATGGCCCAACGGCGGCATGCGGTTTCCGAAGAGCGATATCCGCTCGCCCTACGAGTTTGAGCAGCTGGCCAAGATGGTGCGCGCGGAAGACTTTGATGGCCGGATGGTGATCTCCGCAGACCCGGACGTGCACCGCGCCGAGATCCAGCGCTACCTCGACCTCGGGATCACGCAC
>JANXTJ010000077.1 GCA_025352485.1 Salinibacterium sp. | reverse complement strand
CCACCCTAAGCCAGGGCCGCCCCGGGCGCGGGCCACCTCGACCGGGGCACGGAGCATCAGCTGCCGGCCACCAGCACGATCAGCAGCACGTTGAGCACAATAATGAGCGCGGCCGAGACCCAGCCGGTGATGCGCAGCCAGGGCGCGTTAGCAAATTTGCCCATGATGGATGGCGAGCTCGCGTATCGCACCAGCGGGATCATGGCGAACGGAATCCCGAAGCTGAGCACCACCTGGCTGAGCACGAGGGCGCGGGTGGGGTCGAAGCCGATCCCGAGCACGACAAGCGCGGGGATGAGCGTGATCGCCCTGCGCGCAACGAGCGGCACGCGAATCCTCAGCAGTCCACCCATGATCGTGGAACCGGCATAGGTGCCGACGCTCGTCGAGGCCAGCCCTGACGCGAGCAGTCCGAGGGCAAAAATGGTTCCGACCACGGGGCCGAGGGTCGCAACGACCGCTGCGTGCGCACCCTCGATCGTGTCGGTGCCGTCTATCCCCCGCAGGCTGGATGCCGCCAGCAGCAGCATGGCGATGTTGACGGCCCCCGCCACGAACAGTGCCCCGCCCACATCCCACCGGGTCGCCCGCAGCAGTGCCACGATCCGACTGTCTTCGGAGCCGGCGAGCCGCAGACTGTCGGCGTGCCGATCGCGGGCGAGGGCTGAATGCAGGTAAATCGCGTGCGGCATGACGGTAGCCCCCAGCATGCTCGTGGCCAGCAGGACCGAATCGGTGCCCTGAAAACGCGGCACGATTCCCGCGATGGCGGCGGCCGGATCGAGCCCGGAGAAAAACAGCCCTGTAACGAATCCGACCACAATTACGGCGAGCAGGGTGATGATTACCACCTCGAAGGGTCGTTGGCCGCGGTGCGATTGCACGAACAGCAGCCCCATCGACGCGACGCCGACGATGACGCCGCCGAGCAGCAGCGGGATGCCGAACAGCAGGTGCAGCGCGATCGCGCCACCCAGCACTTCCGCGATGTCGGTCGCAGCAGCGACGAGCTCGGCCTGCACCCAGAACAGCCGCCGCTGGCCGTCTTTCAGACGGTACCCGATGAGCTCGGGCAGGCTGCGGCCGGTGACGATGCCGAGCTTTGCCGACTGGTATTGCACCAGCACGGCGATGGCGTTGGCGACGATGAGCACCCACAGCAGGAGGTAACCGTAGCGGGCACCCGCTGTGAGGTTAGCGGCGACATTGCCGGGATCGACGTAGGCAATCGCGGCGACGAAAGCGGGGCCGAGCGCGAGGAGGGTCGCGCGGGCTGGGAGCGGCTTCGTCGCCCTGGCCCACGCAAATTTCGGCACAGCAAAACCCTAGCTCGCGGGCCGCGCCACGTGGCGCGCGCCTGCTACAGCAGTTCCCGGCGCACGATCGGCATGATGGCCCGGAAGGCGATCGCCCGGTGGCTGATCGCATTCTTCTGGTCGGGGCTCAACTCGGCCGAACTGACCGAGAGGCCATCAGGCACAAAAATCGGGTCATAGCCGAAGCCGTGCGAACCGGACGGCTCGCGCAACACGCTGCCAGGCCAGACCCCCAGTTCGACAAACTCGCGCGCTGCGGCCACGGCGGGTCCGACCTGCGCGGGCAGCACGAGCGCTGCGGCACAACTGAATTGCGCCGCGCGATCGGCGTTGGCACCGAGGTTTTCGAGCAGCAGCCGAAGGTTGTCCCCGTCATCACGGGGCGTGCCATTCACGAGCTGGGCGTATCTGGCCGAATGGATGCCGGGAGCGCCGCCGAGAGCGTCGACGGAAATTCCTGAGTCGTCGGCGATCGCGGGCAGGCCGGTGTGTAGCGCCGCCGCCCGCGCCTTGATCAGTGCGTTGGCCGGAAACGTGTCGCCGTCTTCGACCGGTTCCGGGCCGTCATAACCGACCAGTTCGATGCCGTCCAAGAGGTCGCCGAGAATGTCGCGAAGCTCGGTGACCTTATGGGCATTGTGGGTAGCCAAAACGAGCCGCACGGTCACGCGAGCGACCGGCCGAGTGCCTGAACCTGCAGCTTCGTCAGGTCGGCGGCCCCACCGACGGCGAGGTCGAGTAGCGAGTCGAGTTCGTGACGGTCGAAGGGCGCGCCCTCCGCGGTTCCCTGCACCTCAACAAACAGGCCGCGGCCGGTGACAACCACGTTCATGTCGGTCTCGGCCCGCACATCCTCGACATAGGCGAGGTCGAGCATCGGGGCGCCATCGATGATGCCCACGCTCACGGCGGCAACCGAATCGAACAGCGCTCGCGCGTTCTTACCGATGAAGTTCTTGGCGCGACCCCACTCGATGGCGTCCGCGAGCGCGACATACGCCCCGGTGATCGCCGCGGTGCGGGTGCCGCCATCGGCCTGCAGCACGTCGCAGTCGATCATGATCGTGTTCTCGCCGAGTGCTTTGGTGTCAATAACCGCACGCAGCGAACGCCCGATCAGGCGCGAAATCTCGTGGGTACGGCCACCGATCTTGCCCTTGACCGACTCCCTGTCGTTGCGATCATTGGTTGCCCGGGGCAGCATGGCGTACTCCGCGGTCACCCAGCCCTTGCCCTTGCCGGCCAGCCAGCGCGGCACGCCATTGGTGAAGCTCGCGGTGCAGAGCACCTTCGTGCGCCCAAACGAGATGAGCGCGCTACCCTCGGCCTGATCGCTCCAGCCACGCTCAATGGTGATGGGGCGTAGTTCATTGGCCTCGCGGCCGTCAGCACGGGTCATCGTGGGCTCCTCATCAGTGTTGACTCCTCATCAGTGTTGACTCCTCGTCAATGGGTATTTCTCGGTAGGTCTGGCGAATTCTGCAGTCGCGGAAGGTGCAGCGCGCCGGTGTCGAAGTTCTCGACGGTCACAACCTCCGGGCCGAGGAAGCGCGACGCGAGCCGCTTGAACGCGTCCCTGTCGGGGCCGGTCGCTTCGAACGTGTAGCTGGGTGCCTCGCCGGTGCGCTGGAGGTCGTGTTTTACGAGGGTGGCGAAGACGTCGTAGGCCGTCTCCCCCGCGCTCGAGACCAGAGCCACCGCGTCGCCCATCACATACTGGATTGCGGCCGACATGAGCGGATAGTGGGTGCAGCCCAGAATGAGCGTGTCGATGCCTGCGTCCTTCAGCGGGGCGAGATACTGCTCGGCAACCGCAAAGAGTTCCGGCCCGCTCGTGACGCCGGCCTCGACGAACTCGACGAAGCGCGGGCAGGCCTCTGTAAACAGTTCGAGCCCGGCTGCCGCGGCAAAGGCATCCTCGTAGGCCTTCGACTTGATCGTGCCGACCGTTCCGATGACGCCAACACGGCGGTTTCGGGTCTGGCGCACCGCCGCCCGGACGGCCGGCTGGATCACCTCGACCACGGGGATGCCGTAGCCGTCGGTGTAGCGCTCACGGGCATCCCGCAGCACGGCCGCCGACGCGGTATTGCAGGCGATCACGAGCAGTTTGACGCCGTCGGCGACGAGGTCGTCCATAACCGCGAGGGCATATTCGCGCACCTCGGCGATGGGCTTGGGGCCGTACGGCGAGTGTGCGGTGTCGCCGACGTACAGAATCGACTCGCCGGGCAGCTGGTCGATGATCGAGCGTGCGACGGTGAGACCACCGACGCCGCTGTCAAAGACTCCGATCGGGGCGCTGTTCACGGTGACGACGTTACTAGTCTCTTATCCATGAGTACTGCGCTGCTGACGGACCGCTATGAACT
>JANXTJ010000071.1 GCA_025352485.1 Salinibacterium sp. | reverse complement strand
GATTGACGAGGGCCTGGCCCGTGTCGCCGGCACCGGTGATGATGTTGACGACCCCGGCAGGCAGCTCGGCCTGCTGCAGAATTTCCGCAAAGATTAGTGCGCTCAGCGGCGTCGTCTCCGCGGGCTTGATGACCACGGTGTTGCCGGCGGCCAGTGCAGGGGCAATCTTCCAGGCCAGCATCAGCAGCGGGAAGTTCCACGGGATCACCTGGGCGGCCACCCCGAGAGCCTTCGGGTTGGGGCCGAGGCCGGCATAGTCGAGCTTGTCGGCCCAGCCCGCGTAATAAAAGAACCAGGCGGCCACCAGCGGCACATCGACGTCGCGCGACTCTTTGATCGGCTTGCCATTGTCGAGGCTCTCCGCGACGGCCAGTTCACGAGCGCGCTCCTGCACGAGCCGCGCGATGCGAAACAGGTACTTGCCACGGTCGGCGCCCGAGAGTCGGCTCCAGGTGCGGTCGTAGGCCCTGCGGGCGGCCGCGACCGCGGCATCCACATCACGAGCTGTGGCGTTGGAAACCTCGGCGATCGTCTCTTCGGTCGCCGGAGAGATCGTCTTAAACGGTGTGCCGTGCCCCTTCACGAAAGCGCCATCGATGAACAGGCCGTAGCTCTTTTGCAGGTGCAGCACCGATGTCGACTCCGGCGCGGGCGCGTAGTCGAGAAAGCTCGGGGTTTTCACAGTCTCAGTCATGGCTCTGCGCTCTCTACTGCTCAGTCGATCGTCACGTAGTCGGGGCCGGAGTAGCGGCCGCTGGTCAGCTTCTGACGCTGCAACAGCACGTCGTTCAGCAGCGACGACGCTCCAAACCGGAACAGGTGTGGCTGCAGCCATTCCTCGCCCGCCGTCTCGGCCACCGCCACGAGGTACTTAATGGCATCTTTCGAGCTGCGGATGCCGCCGGCCGGCTTCACGCCGATCCGCTCGCCGGTGAGGCGGTGCCAATCGCGCACAACCTCAAGCATCAGCAGGGTGACCGGTAGGGTAGCGGCCGGCGAAACCTTGCCGGTAGACGTCTTGATAAAATCGCCGCCGGCCAGAATCGCGAGCCAGGATGCCCTGCGCACGTTGTCGTAGGTGTTGAGTTCGCCCGTCTCCAGAATCACCTTCAGGTGGGCATAGCTGCCGTCTTCGCGGCGACAGGCCTCCTTGACTGCGACGATTTGATCGAAGACAACGCCGTAGTTTCCGGCAAGAAACGCGCCACGGTCGATGACCATGTCGATCTCATCCGCGCCGTTGGCGACCGCGTCTGCTGTGTCGGCGAGTTTGACCGGCAGCGACGCTCGCCCGCTCGGGAATGCGGTGGCGACCGCCGCGACGCTGATGAGCCCCGCGTCGGGGTCACCGTGGGCAGCGGCGAGTGCTGCAATCGCCGCGGGAACCATGTCGCCGTAGACGCAGACTGCCGCGACGCGGGGCGTCGTCGGGTCGGCGGGGTCTGGATTCACTGCTTTTGCGACCAGCGAGCGCACCTTGCCGGGGGTGTCTGCACCCTCGAGTGTGGTGAGATCGATGAGCCGGATGATCGTGTCGAGGGCTCGCGCCTTCGAGGTGGTCTTGATCGAGCGGGTGCCGAGGGCGGCGGCGCGCTGCTCGAGGCCGACGGCATCCACTCCGGGAAGCCCCTCGAGATGCAACCTGAGGCTCTTCTCGGTGAGATCGGAGCCGATCAGACCCACTGCTCGCTCGGCAGGCGCCAACGCCTGAGTAGTCGATGCATTCACCCACGAAGTCTATCGACGTCGCCCCAATCCACCGGATGCCCGCGCAACAGTTCGTCGAGTTGCTCGAGGTTGGTGAGCCAGTCGGTCGTCGCCCGTGCGTCGAGCACAACGTCGCCCGTGAGTTGAACCTCCACTCGCAATCGGGTGCTCGCCGCACGCATACCGCCGGCCAGCTCGCCGAGGGTGAACAGCAGGCGACCGGCATCCTTCGTCTCGACCTGCAGCCGCCGCAACGGCTCGAATAGCACGATGCGCCCCGACGTCGCCGGAGTTCCCTCGCGGTTGATCCACCACAGGTCGTATTGGCCACCCAGCGCCGGGAGGATCGATGCCTCCGCAAGCCAGCCGGAGACAAGATCGGGATCGATCAGGGCGTCCCACACGATGACGCGAGGAAACTCGTAGTCGCGCTCGAACGCCAGTACTAATTCCTTCACGCCGTTACTGTAAGGCGTGCCTCCGACCGAAGTGGTGGTGTCTCGCTACCACCTCGCCGGCCGGGCCACCGAGCGCGCCCCATGGCACATAGGCTGTGCCAATGACCAGTTCGACCCCCGCAGCGACGCGGCGCAAACGCCCGATCGTGCTTGTCGTTTCTGATGTCGCCATCGGCGTCGTTCTGACGATCATCTCGCTCTTCATTGGCCTCGGCGTGCTGCTCTCGGCCGTGCAATACGGCGGTCTGCAAGCCGCCTGCGGTGCCGGCCCTTACACCGGCCTGACCTGCAACTCGCCGGTGCTCTCGATCGTCGTCTACGGCCTGATGACCGTCGCCGTGCTCGCGTTCTTTCTCGGTATTGGTTTCTTCGTCGTCAATCTGGTGCGCAAAAAATACGGTTTCTACTGGCCGCTGGCCGCGATCGTGGTCACCGTTGCCCTCTTCTACGTCGGCAGCTGGGTCGCCGGGATGACCGTGCCGTGAGCACCAGCTTTGTGCTCGGAGTCGACCACGGCGGCACGAAAATCGAAGCCGCGCTGGTCGATCCGACCGGGGTACTTCTGGCCGGCAGCCGCCACCGCGCGCCGACCGGGCGCGATTCCACGAGCGAGCAGCTCGCCCAAAGCGCACACTCCGCCGTCACTCAGGCGCGCGCTGCCCTGCCGGCCGGCGCGACCCTGATCGGGGTCGGCATCGGCAGTGCCGGGCCGATCAACGTCAGCGCTGGCCTCGTCTCGCCGCTCAACCTGCCGGCCTGGCGCGACTACCCACTGCGCCAGCAGGTGGCCGATCTGCTGCCGGGGCTGCCGGTGACCCTGCGCATGGACGGCGAGTGCATCACCATCGCAGAGCACTGGGTCGGAGCAGGCCAGGGCGAGAACAACCTGATGGGCATGGTGGTGTCGACCGGCATCGGCGGCGGACTCATCCTGGACGGGCGCGCCGTCGCCGGCCCCACCGGCAACGCCGGCCATATCGGCCATATCGAGGTGGGCTCCTTCGACGAGCGCTGCCTCTGCGGCGGCATCGGCTGCGTTGAGGCCGTCGCCTCCGGCCCGAACACGGTGGCATGGGCCCGCTGCCGGGGCTGGACCGGCAGCAGCGGGGAGGATCTCGCGAGAGACTACGCGGCGGGCGATCCCATTGCCGTACAGGCCGTCACCCGGGCTGGCCGCGCGATCGGTCAGGCCATCGCCTCGGCCACGGCACTGGTCGACCTCGAGCTCGTCGCCATCGGCGGCGGCTTCTCCCAGGTGAGCCCCGATCTTTTTGACATCATTCGGGGCGCCATTCGAGAGCGGGCGGCATTCCCGTTCGTCGCGAAGGTGCGCGTAATCCCCTCTGCACTGTCCGGCGACGGCCCGCTGATTGGCGCTGCGGCACTCGTGCACCGCTCCGCCGTCGTCTCCTAGAGCCGCTCGGCCACAGCGAGCTCGTCCTCGACGAAAGACGGTGTGCGCAGCAGCACCGCGGGCACTATCGCGACCAGGGTGACGGCGAGCACCAACACCAGCGGCGCCGTCCAGCCGCCCGACACGTCACGCAGGATTCCGAATAGCAACGGTCCGAGCGCACCAACCCCGTAGCCGATCCCCTGCACGAACCCGCTCAAGGCGACCGCGGCATCCGGGCTCTTGGTGCGCAAGCCGATCATTGCCAGGCACAGTGGGAAGATCACAGACCCCAGGCCGCTGAGCACCGCCCAGAGCCATGGCACCACCGTCGGTACAAGCAGCAGGCCGAGATAGCCCACCAAGAAGAACGCGATCCCGGCCCAGATGATGTAGCCCACGTTGTGCATCCGAGAGGCGAGGATGGGGGTCACCAGTGCGAGCGGGAGCCCCGTGATGGCCAAGAGGGCAAGAATCGCACCGGCCTGTTCCGGGGGCGACCCGGCCCGCTCCTTGAGCAACTCGGGAAGCCAGGCGAAGAAGGCGTATCCGTTGAACGTCGGCACCGCGAAGGCGATGGCCATGGCGATTGCCGTTCGCGAGCGGGGCATCCGGCCGAGAAGGTCGGCCCGAGCCTCCGGTACAAGAGTCTGCTTGCGCTCGAGGTTCGCGATGCGGCCCGCGCGTGCACGCATCACGACCCAGGGCACGAGGGCACAGACCGCGAAGACCAGCCAGGCCGCCACCGACACTCGCCATCCCGCCACCGCCGCGATGGGGATGGCCAGCAACGGTGGCAGTGCGGTGCCGATGGACAGGAACGTGGCGTAGGCCGCGGTCAGCTGACCGATCCGGTCAGGAAAGTATTTCTTGACGGACGGCGGCAGCAGGATATTGCCGAACCCCATGCCCGTGAACGCCACGGCGCTACCGACCAGGAGCACGGCGTAGTTGGGCGCGACGGCACGCACGAGCGGTCCGACGATCATCGCCGCGCAGGCGAGGACCATTGTCGTCTCGATGCCGAGGCGCCGCGCCACGAGCGGGGCCACAATCCCTGAGCTCGCGAATGCAATGGGCGGCAGGGTGCCGAGCACCCCAAAGCCGACGGCACCGAGCGGAATGTCTTTCGAGACGAAGGCCACGATCGGCGAGATCGCCGCAACAGCCGTCCGCAGGTTCAGCGCGATCAGCACGATGGCCAGCAACGCAACGGTACGCCCGGCCCAGATCGAGCGCGGGACGGCTCCGGTCACTAACCGACGCCGAGTATGTCGCGGATCGCGCGCTCATCGCGGCTCATCTGTTCGGAGAGCGCCTGCCCGTCGGCGAACTTGTGCATGCCGCGGATGTAGTCGACAAACGCGAGCTCTACCGTGCTGCCGTAGAGGTCGAGGGTCGCATCGATCACGTGCGCCTCTACCTGCTTATCTGGCACCCCCTCAAACGTTGGGTTGTTGCCAATCGAGACGGCGGCGGGGTAACGGGTACCCGCGACGGTGAGCCAGGCGGCATACACGCCGTCGGCCGGCACATAGCCCTCGATTCGCCGCGACAGATTCGCCGTCGGATAGCCGAGCAGGCGCCCACGATGTTGCCCATGGACGACGGATGAGCGGATCGTCGGTAAAGCACCCAACAACCCCGCAGCTTCCCCGACGCCGCCCTGCGCGAGCAGCTCACGGATCCAGGTGGATGACGCCCTGCGCTGCCCGTGCGGAACGACATCGTCGACCACGATGACCTCGAAACCCAGCTGCTCGCCAAACTCACGCAACCGCGCGGCATTTCCGGCGCCACGGGCACCGAACCGGAAGTCGCCACCGACGAACACGACCTTCGCCGCGAGCCCACGCACCAAAATGCTGTCGACAAACTCCTCGGGCGAAAGTTGGCGAAGCTCCTCATCGAACGGGAGCATCAGAGTCGCGTCGACGCCGATGCTCGCGAGCATTTCCAGTTTCTGAGCGTTGCTGACCAGCGGCGTCGGGCACTTCTCCGGCGCCAGCAGGCTCAACGGGTTTCGATCAAAAGTAACGACGGCGGAGGCAAGACCTCGTTGCGCTGCGACGTCGAGCAACCGGCGCAGCACCGCCCGGTGGCCCGCGTGTACGCCATCAAACTTGCCGATCGTCACGGCGCTCGGCCCGAAATCTGCGGGAATCTCGTCCGCAGAGGAAAACGTGAGCATGTCAGGCCGCGGGGCCGGGTGCGACGATGTCGGAACCCGCGAGACGCGACGGACGCGTGTGGCGCAGCCACAGCATCCCGAGAATGGGCAAGACCAGCGGAATGAAGAGGTAGCCCCTGCCGAAGTACGACCACACGGTGTCTGCGGGGAAGATTGCGGCGTCGAAGAGGCTCAGGGCGCCGATCGTGACGACCCCGACGAACTCGAAGATGATCGTGACCCACGCGATGCGGTACCAGGTGTCGCCACGGCCGAGCAGGGCGACGGTCGCGAGAATGTACACCAGCCCGGCAAGCCCGGAGAGCAGGTAGGCCACCGGCGCGACATCGAATTTGGTCGCGATTTGAACGACAGAACGCGCGGTCGCCCCGAGCGCGAGGATCGCGTACACCGCGATCAAGACGCGGCCGACGCCGACCGCCCGGGAGGATCTATTGTTAGCCATCATGAACAGCCTAGGTGAGCCGGGCGACTGTCTCGCTACGCGGCCTGCACGAACCAGATCTGGCCCATCCGGTAGACCATCACCGCCACGGCGAAAGCGGCGACCGCGAGCACGACGGTGCTCCATCTGCTGCGATCGATGATGGCCCAGAAGGCGGCCGCGGCGGGCAACAGCGCGGCCGAGACCAGGTAGACCCAGTATTCGAGCCCGTTTCCGGTGGGGTGGTTTCCCACGGCCGGCGCGATCAGAGACACCACCACCTGGCCGATGAGCAAAAGTTCGATGAGCGCCATCGCCCCCAGCGTGAGGTCGTTCGGGATTCGGCCGGCGAGCCCGAGCGCGAGGCAGAGCACTCCCGCAACGACGGCGCCCACGATGATGACGCCGGTGAACCACTCGATCATGGCGTCACTGTAGCGTCATCGGGTAAGTCTGCCGGGGATGCGCCGGCTAAGTCCCGCGGAAAATTGGCGAGCACGTGAGCTCGACCGGCCACAACCTCGATGAGCCCGACAAGCCTGCCGTCAGGATCAACGGCCGCGATCGGGGTGGAGCTTGGTGTGCCATCCTCGGGGGTGGCCGCGGCCCAGCGCGCGGTGGGGGTCACCGCCTGCAGCGGGATGCGCGTGCCGTTGCCCAACTCGCGAGCCTGTTCCGCACTCAGCTCGATCCGGCCGAACAGCTCGGTCGCGACGACGGCCGGAGCACGCAGCTTCGAGCGCATCGTGTCGTCGATGGCAGCGGCATCCTCGACGCCGAACGGCCCGATCCGAGTGCGGCGCAGCACGGTGAGGTGGCCGCCGACGGCGAGCGCTGCGCCGAGGTCGCGGGCGAGCGCCCGGATGTAGGTGCCGGTGGTGCACTGCACGCGCACGTCGACATCAACCCACTCCGAGCGCCTGATCGCCAAAACGTCGAAGTCGAGGATCGTCACCGGGCGGGCGGGCAGCACCAATTCTTGGCCCCCGCGGGCGAGCGTGTATGCCCGCTTGCCATCGACCTTGATGGCGCTCACGGAGCTGGGGCGCTGCAAAATCTGGCCGGTGAGGGCGGCAACCTCCGCCGCGATGGCCTCATCGGTGGCGGCCGCGAGCGCGGCAACATCCGCCCGCTGACCCAGCTCACCATCGGCGTCGTCGGTGTTCGTCGCGGCTCCGAGCCGGATCGTGGCGGTGTACTCCTTGTCGAGGCCCACGATCCAGGTCAGCAGCCGGGTGGCGTTGTTGATGCCCAGAACGAGCAGACCGGTTGCCATCGGGTCGAGCGTGCCGGCGTGACCCACCTTTCGGGTGCCCACGAACTTACGGGTGCGGGCGACGACGTCGTGGCTGGTGAGCCCCTGCGGTTTGTCGACGAGCAGGATGCCGGCCGCCGGGTTGTCGGGAAGCCGTTTCACCGGTCGGACCGCTGCTCTTTGCCAAGGTTAAGCACCAGGTCGAGCTTTTCGGGGAGCGCCGTGCGCAGACACTCATTCGCGAGGTCGTTGGTCTCGAATTCGTCACTCATCCGCAGGCCCACCATCGTATTGATCAGCATGCCATTAGCCAGAAAGTCCCGTGCTTCGCCGGCGCTGAAGCCGGCGTCGACCCGCAACAGTCGGTAGACCTCGAGGAAGCCGGCGCGCGCCGCCGTGCCGATCGCCGGGTCGCCACCCAGCACGAACGCGTGCATCAGGGAGAGCAGAAGGCCACGATCGCGGAGAAGCTCGACGTAGGCGAGCCCGATTCGCGCGGGAAGTCCGGGGCCGGTGCCGGCGGCGATCTCGGCCGTGAAGGCCGACAGCAGGGTGCGCAGCGAGCGAGCGAGCACCTCGAGGAAGAGCTGCTCTTTGGTTCCGAACATCCGCGAGACGTAGGGCTGGCTCACGCCGGCCGCCTTGGCGACCTGATCCGTGGTGGTGCCGAAGTATCCGAAGTCACCGAAGACCCCCGCTGCGGCGACGACGATGAGTTCTCTGCGGTCGCCCGACTTCATTCTGGGCTGCGGATCGCCCGGCTGCGCGTCTGGTTTGCCCTGCTGATCACTCACGCTTGACATGTTATCAGTCCATTACTAAAGTCGGTTTGGTAATCATTCGATAACCACATGTCGCGTTCGATCACCCGCCGTCCGGAGAAGCCCATGACCACCACCCTCGACGCGCCGGCATCCGCGCGCACCCGCCGCAGCGTCCCCGTCTGGCTGGCCATCATCGCGGCGTCACTGCCGATGTTTATGGCCACCCTCGACAACCTCGTGATGACCAATGCGCTGCCCACCATCCGCCACGATCTGAACGCCAGTGTCGAAGAGCTGCAGTGGTTCGTGAATGCCTTCACCCTCAGTTTCGCCAGCTTCATCCTGATGGCAGCTGCCCTCGGCGATCGGTTCGGCCGCCGCAATATCTTCGTCATCGGCATTGGCATCTTCACCGCCGCATCCGTGCTGTCGGCCCTCAGCACCGAACCGTGGATGCTCATCACCAGCCGCGCCCTACAGGGCTTCGGGGCAGCCGCCGTCATGCCACTCTCGCTCACCCTGTTGGTCGGCTCGGTCGAGGATCGCTTCAGAACCCTCGCCATCGGCATCTGGGGCGGCATCACCGGCCTCGGCGTCGCGCTCGGCCCGCTCATCGGCGGGGCCGTCGTCGAGGGCTGGAATTGGCAAGCCATCTTCTGGATCAACGTGCCCGTCGGGATCATCGCCGTGCCGTTGGCATTCGCGGCCCTCCCGAACACCTTCGGGGCCAAAGTGCGCGCGGATGTCGTGGGCGTCCTGCTGGTCGGCCTCGGCGTGCTTGGGCTGGTCTTCGGCATCGTCCGCGGCAACGACGCCGGTTGGAGCAGCCTCGAAGTACGGGGCTCGCTGATAGCCGGCACGCTTCTGCTTGCCGCCTTCATCCTGTGGGAGCGTCGCAGCGCGGCACCACTCTTGCCCCTGCGCCTGTTCCGCGACCGAAGCTTCACGGTGGCCAATATCGTGGGCCTCACCTACAGCTTTGGTGTGTTCGGCTCGATCTTTATCCTCATCCAGTTTTTGCAGGTGGTGCAGGGCTACACGCCACTCGACGCCGGTATCGCGACGATGCCATGGACTATCGCGCCGATGATCGTGGCACCGCTGGCGGGGCTGGTCGCTGGTCGTGTTGGCACCAGAATTTTGATCATCGTGGGGCTGGCGCTGCAGGCCACCGGAATCTTCTGGCTCGCCGCCGTGATGTCTGCCGGCGTGGCCTACACGACGATGCTGCCGGCCTTCATCTTCGCCGGGGTCGGGATGGGGCTGGTCTTCGCGCCGATCTCGACGGCAGTCCTGGCCACCATGGTGTCGGCCGACCACGCCAAGGCCAGCGGTACCAACTCGACCCTGCGTGAGATCGGGATCGCGTTGGGCATCGCCGTTCTGACCGCGGTCTTCGTGGGAGCCAACGGCAGCCTCACCCCCACCGGTTACGTGGCCGCCGCCATACCCGCCGTCTTCGTCGGGTCCGGCGCGCTCGCGCTCTCTGCGCTCATCGCGTTCGCCCTGCCCGCCGGGCGCGCACCACGGGCCGCCCCTAGTATCTGAACATGCGGATAGGGGTCATCGGAGCCGGGGCGGTCGGCGGCGCGATCGCCGCCCTGCTGGCTCGGGCCGGCGACGAGGTCGAGGTGACCGCCCGCGGGGGCCACCTTGCCGCCATCAGGGAAGACGGCATCCGGCTTGCTGGGGCGTGGGGGGATTACACCGCGAAAGTTGAAGCCAACCCGGTGCTATCGCGGGCACCGGAGCTGGTCATCGTCGCGACCAAGGCCCAGGATTCTGCGGCGGCGATCGAGGAAAACGCGGGTATGCTGGCCGGCATCCCGCTGCTGATTGTGCAGAACGGACTCGACGGCATCGCCAACGCCCGGCTCGCCGCCCCGCGCTCCGACATCGTCGGAGGTCTCGCCGTGTTCGCCTCCTCGTACCTTTCCCCCGGAACAATCACCGTCACGACGACCGGAAAACTCTTCATCGGGATCGACACCGACGATGACCTGCCCGCCCGCTATGTGGTGCGCGCTCTCAACCGCGCACTGCCCACCGAGCTCGTGCCGAATTTTTCCGGCGCGCAGTGGACGAAGCTGGTCATCAACCAGGTCAACGCTCTGCCCGCGGTCACCGGGCTGAGCGCGCAGGAGGTCATCACAAATCCGGCCCTTCGGCGGATCATGACGGCGAGCATGCGCGAGAACGTGCGCATCGGCTTCGCCGGTCGAGTGCGCTTCGAACCGCTGCAGGGGCTCGGACCGCGCGGGCTTCGGTTGTTCTCACTGCTGCCGCTCTGGGCCGGGCAGGTGGTGCCCCTCGCGCTGCGGGCGCGGCTCGGCGTGCGGCCGAACCCCGGATCGACGCTGCAGAGCATTCGACGCGGTCAGGCCACCGAGATCGACTACCTCAACGGTGCGGTCGTTCGCGCGGCCGACAAGCTGGGGCGCTCTGCCCCTGTCAACGCCACCCTGGTCGAAATCGTGCACGAGGTCGAGAAGACCGGCAGCTTTCTGACACCGGCCGAGGTGGTCGCGCGGTTCTCGCGCTAATCTCGGCCCGGCTCTGCGCTCTCCGCGCCACAGTGTCGCCGAGTCAGCAGCTGTCGGCAAAAACGCGCCGCGGGCGCTCCGGGTCAGAATTGTCCATGATCGCGGTCGCCCGCTGCCGTGGCGCGGCCTCGCTGAGGTAGAGCTCCTGCCCGGACAAATAGCGCGGATTCTCGCTCCCTCGACCCGCCTGCGCCGCCTCGTCGGTGACGTCTAACCAGACCGAGAAGTTCCACAGGCCGCGCAGCTCCGGGCGGTTCAGGAAGGTGCCGTCGACGATGAGTGTGGCGTCCGGCCCGCCAGTTTTCCACTCCATCTCGATGGGCGCATCGCGCTGCGCGTCGAAGGCCGCCGTCACAAAACCGGTGCTGCCTCCCATCCGGAACGGCTGGATCAGCACCCGGCGAAACAGCGCGTAGTCGAACGAGTCACGGTAGTAGCCCTGCGCGGAATCCTCACCGCGAGCAAGGCGCAGCGCCCGCGGCGCCTGGAAGTTGTCGATCGACGCCCGGACGACCGGGTGGCCGCCACGCGACAGCCGTTCGGCCAAATAGTCCGCAAACCGGTCAGCGCCCGCACCGTCGACGCCATCGACCGCGACGATCGTGCGCCCCTTGCCGTAGTTGTGCAGGATGTCGTCGGCGAGGGCATCGAACACGTCACGTTTCTCGGGAGTCCAGCTAGCCATGCCACAAGTCTAGGTTTGAGGTGTGCCCCTCGCCCCCGCCGTGAACGCATGGTTCGCCGTGAATCGGCGCGATCTGCCGTGGCGCGCCGACGGGTTCGGCGCCTGGGGCATTCTGGTGAGCGAGGTCATGCTGCAGCAGACGCCGGTGGTGAGGGTGATCCCGCGGCTGACAGCCTGGCTCGAGCGCTGGCCGACCCCTGCGTCGCTGGCGGCCTCGTCCCCCGGCGACGCCGTGCGCGCCTGGGAGCGGCTCGGCTATCCGCGCCGCGCCCTCAACCTGCACGCCGCCGCCGTCGCGATCACCGCCCGGCATGGCGGGGTGGTGCCGCGGGACGTCGCGTCCCTGCTGGCGCTGCCCGGGATTGGCGACTACACCGCGCGGGCGGTGGCGGCCTTCGCGTACGGCGACCGGCATCCGGTGGTCGATACCAATGTGCGCAGGGTCATCGCCCGTGCCGTGAACGGCGCCGCGCAGGCGGGCCCGGCATCCACGAAACGTGACCTCGCCGCAATGGACACCCTGCTGCCCCTGGACCCGGTGGAAGCGCGGCTGTTCAACGCCGCGGCGATGGAGCTCGGCGCCGTCGTGTGCACCGCACGCGCCCCGCGCTGCGACGTCTGCCCGATCGCCGGCGACTGCCGCTGGCGGGCGGCAAGTTACCCGCCGTACGAGGGCGTCAAGGCCGCGGTGCAGGCCAAGTTCGAGGGCTCAGACCGGCAGGTGCGCGGCCTGATCATGGCCAAGCTGCGGGCCAGCGACATCCCGGTCACGGCCGACGAGATCGCCACCGTGTGGCCGGATGCCGTGCAGCGGGAGCGCGCCCTAGCCGGCCTGCTCGCCGATGGCCTCATCGCCTCGACCGACGACGGTTTCACACTGCCCGAGTAGCCAGGCGCCGACGGGGCTAGCGAACCCAGCGGACAACCCGAAGTTGCGACCCCAGCATCCCGTAATTTTGCGCCGCGCCATCGGGGACGAACCCGTTCCGAAGGTAGAAGGCGTGCGCACGCGGGTTCTCGGCGGCGACCCAGAGGAAGGCCCCGGCGTCGCCGATAGCCGCATCGAGTAGCGCCTGTCCCACGCCCGTGCCGTACGCGCTCGCGACGGCGTAGATGCCGTTGAGCTCCCGAGCCCGTGGGTGCCTCGTAAGAACGCGAGGGGATGCCGCGGCCCACGCCACGATCACGCCATCCAGCTGGGCGACCCAGGCATCCTGCTCCGGGGTCCGGATAATTTCACGCCACTGCTCGACGCGATCTGCGGGCGCGAGCGCATCCAGTCGTGCCGGATCGACCAGATGCCGATAGCTCTGCTGCCACGCCGTCACGTGGATCTCGGCAATAACCTCGGCATCGCCCACGATGGCGGGCCGAACCTCGATCACGCCAGGCACGCGTCAGGCCTTGGGGCCTTCAACATCGGCGTCGAACTCATCGTCATCATCCGCGATCACGCGCGGCTTGACGTAAGGATCTTCGTCGCCCGCATACTGCGCGGTCTTCTTGAGAGCCTCGACGGCCGCATCACGGGCGGCGGCCTCGGTGAGCAGCGATTCGATCAGCGCCGCGTTTTCCGGGATGCCGTCGGCAATGAACTCCAGGCTCGGCGTCAGTCGGGCGGTGATGTTCTTGCCCACCTCGCTGCGGAGCATTCCAGTGGCCGACTTCAGCGCCGCCGCCGTGTCTGCGCGCTCCTCGTCGGAGCCGTAGACGGTGTAGAACACCGACGCGTGCTGCAGGTCGCCGGTCACTTTGACGTCGGTGATGGTCACGAAGCCCAGCCGGGGGTCTTTGACCCCGCGCTCGAGCGTCTTCGCCACAATGACCTTGATGCGGTCGGCCATTTTCGCGGCCCGCGCTGCGTCCACCATGTTGCCTGGTTCCTGTTAGCGATTCAACAATCTCGGGTATACCGCAGACGGTCCGGGGTCGAAACCCCGGACCGTCTCACCACGGGCTAGACCCGGGGCTTTTCCTTCATTTCGATCGTCTCGATCTCGTCGCCAATCTGGATGTCGTTGAACTTGCCGAGGCCAATTCCGGCCTCGAAGTCCGTACGAACCTCGGTGACGTCATCCTTGAATCGGCGCAACGAGTCGATGGCCAGGTTGTCGCCGACCACAACGCCGTCTCGGATGACGCGCGCCTTGGCGTTGCGCGTAATCGTTCCGGACCGAACGATAACACCGGCGATGTTGCCCACCTTGGAGGAGCGGAAGATCTCGCGAACCTCCGCGACACCAGACTGCACCTCTTCGAATTCCGGCTTGAGCATGCCCTTGAGGGAACTTTCGATCTCCTCAAGCGCCGCATAGATGACCGAGTAGAAGCGCACGTCGACACCCTCGCGGGCCGCACGTTCGCGGGCCTTGGTGTCGGGTCGCACGTTGAACCCGATGATGATGGCGTTGTCGATCGTGGCGAGGTTGACGTCGCTCTCGGTGACGGCACCAACACCGCGGTGGATGATCCGAAGTTGCACGGAATCGTCGACCTCGATCTTGAGCAGCGAATCTTCGAGCGCCTCAACGGCACCGGACACGTCACCCTTGATGATGAGGTTGAGGGCTTCGACCTTGCCATCCTCCAGCGCCTTGGTGAAGTCTTCGAGGCTGATGCGCTTGCGGGCCTTGGCCAACAGGGCATTGCGCTCGACGGCTTCACGCTTCTCGGCGATCTGGCGGGCGGTGCGGTCTTCTTCGACGACGATGAACGTGTCACCGGCTCGCGGAACGGTCGACAACCCCTGCACCTGCACGGGGCGTGACGGGTAGGCCTCTTCGACCACTTCCCCATCCTCGTCGTGCATTGCCCGAACTCGGCCGTACGCGGTTCCGGCGACGATGGCGTCTCCGACTCGCAGCGTTCCGGACTGGATGAGCACGGTCGCGACCGCGCCGCGGCCCCGGTCGAGCTTCGCCTCGATGGCGACACCGCGGGCATCCTTGTTCGGGTTGGAGCGCAGGTCGAGTCCGGCATCGGCGGTGAGCAACACGGCGTCGAGCAAGGTGTCGATTCCGATGTTGTTCAGCGCGGACACGTCAATGAACATCGTGTCTCCGCCGTACTCTTCCGCGACGAGACCGAATTCGGTGAGCTGCTGGCGCACCTTGGCGGGGTTTGCCCCCTCTTTATCGATCTTGTTGACGGCCACGACGATCGGCACGCCGGCGGCTTGAGCGTGGTTAAGCGCCTCCACCGTCTGCGGCATGATGCCATCGTCTGCGGCGACCACGAGAATCGCGAGGTCGGTCACCTGCGCACCACGAGCACGCATGGCGGTGAACGCCTCGTGGCCGGGGGTGTCAATGAAGGTGATGGCGCGCTCGATGCCCTCGTGCTCTGTCCAGACCTGGTAGGCACCGATGTGCTGGGTGATTCCACCCGCTTCACCGGCGACGACGTTAGCCTTGCGGATCGCGTCGAGCAGCTTGGTCTTACCGTGGTCGACGTGTCCCATGACGGTCACGACCGGCGGGCGGATCTCGAGGTCTTCTTCGCTCTCGTCCTCGAGCTCTTGATCGAGGTCGAGGTCGAAGCCGGCGAGCAGCTCGCGGTCTTCGTCTTCCGGCGAGACCATTTCAATCTTGTAGTTGAGCTCACCGGCGAGAATCTCGAAGGTGCCCTCATCGAGCGACTCTGTCGCCGTGGCCATTTGGCCGAGGTGGAACAGTGCCGTGACGAGCGCGCCGGGCTGCACGGAGTAGCCCGTCAGGGTCTCCAGCTTGTCGGCGAGGTCGGAGATTGAGGCGCCGCGACGCAGTCGGATGATCGTCTTGCCATCACCGCGAGGAACGCTGACGCCGCCGAGCGACGGGGCTTCCCTGAGCTCGAATTCGGCGCGCTTCGTGCGCTTCGACTTGCGTGCCTTCGACTTTCCGCCACCGCGACCGAATGCACCAGCGGTTCCGCCACCGGGGCCGCGACCGCGACCACCAGCCCCGCCTGCCGGCGGGCGGTTGGGGCCGAAGTTGTTGCCGGGCGCAGCACCTGGCGCACCTCCGGGGCGGAATCCGCCGGCACCGGCCGGGCGGGGACCGCCGGGGCGCTGCTGAAAGTTTCCGGCGCCAGGACGGGCACCGAAGGCCGGCGGACGAGCGCCCTGGCCCGGTCCACCGGGGCGCGGGGCACCGGGTCGCGGGATGGCGCCGGGAGCACCGGTAGCGCCAGCAGCACCGGGGCGCTGCATGCCCTGGTTGGACGCGAACGGGTTGTTACCCGGGCGCGGGATTCCGGGGCGCGACATGCCCTGGTTGGAAGCGAATGGGTTGTTACCGGGGCGCGGGGCACCCGGACGGGGGATCCCGCCGGCAGCGGCAGCCTCGGGATCCGCCGCGGGGGCGGGTGCCGCGGGGGCGGCGGCGTGTGCCTGGGCCTGGGCCTGGCGCTCCGCCACGGTCAACGGCGGTGCCGCGGGAACCGGAGCCTCGTGGCCATCATCGACCGGCGCGGCGGCGACCGGTTCACGCATGGGCGGCTTGGGTGCTGCGGGCGCGACAACCGGCGGCTTCACATCGACGGCGACGGGTTTGATTCCGTCGGCCTCGAGCGCAGCTTTCAGCTTGCGGGCAACCGGCGGCTCAATGCTGGATGAGGGGCCCTTGACGAACTCGCCCATCTCTTTGAGCTTCGCAAGGGCAACCTTGCTGTCGATGCCGAGTTCGGCGGCGACTTCGTGTACACGTGCTTTGGCAGCCACAATTCTCCTGTCTGGGGCCTGCACCCAAAACAGGGGCAGGCGGTTAGTGGACGGAACTCATTTCGAGCCGCTCATTAGTTGTCCATAGGTCAATCAGCCTGTTCTTCGAGGGGGTCGGATGACTCCCCAGCCAATGCCAGAACCTGCGAGGTGTCGAGGAATGTGTCTTTCCGCAGCGCCCGCCCGAAGGCCTTGCGCTTTATGGAAATCTCGATGCATTGACGAGTGGGGTGAACCCACGCGCCTCGGCCGGTCATCGAAGCCGATGGATCGGGAACGACAACACCATCGCGTGCGACCACCCGCACTAACGCGAGAGGTTCCGCGCGATTTCGGCAACCAAGACAAGTTCTTACGTAGGCGATCATACCCCTTATACCTGCGCCAACGGTCGCGTCGTGGGAGCCGCACCGGCAGCGTGGGTCACCGTCCAGCCGCTAGCCTTGCACTCATGACCAACTCCCTTTACGCGGAATTTCACGTCATACCGGGACATGAGGCTCGTGTCCGGGACCTCGTCCGTCAGCTTTCCGACGATGTTCGGGCCGAGCCCGGCAACATCACTTTCGAAGCTTTCACACTCGAGTCGGATCCGTGTCACTACTTTGTTTTTGAGATGTATGACGACGACGCCGCCTTCGCAGCGCACCTATCACAGGAGCACGGGCGCATTTTTAACGCCGAGCTGACCGATCTCGTGGTCGGCGGGTCCTCGACCCTGACTTGGCTGACGCCCGCTTAACGTGACTCAAGTCACGTGACTCAAGCCGGCGAGGTTGTTCGTTAGTTCTTCGCCTGCCACGAGTCAAGCTCGTGGGCGGTGGGCGGATTTGCACCGGCGCGGCTCACCGTGATGGCTGCACACCGAGTCGCTCGGGTCACGATTACGGCGATAGTTTCTTCGGAGATGTCCGCGAGTAACGCTCGCGACTCCGAGCCGAAAATTCCGGCGAGCGCAAGGCCCGCGATGAGGGCAGCAGTGAAGGAGTCCCCCGCCCCGATCGTGTCGACAACCGTGGTCCGTTGGGCGGGAAGCTTCAGGCGAAGTCCACCCCGCGTCGCGATGAAGGCACCGTCGGCGCCACAGGTCACAATGACGATTGCCGGCCCCGCGTCTAGCCACGAATCGGCCACCGCCTGTAAATCAACTCCCGGGTACAGCCAGGCCAGATCCTCATCACTCGCTTTTGCCACATCGCTGAGCGCGAGATGGCGCTGCACCATAGCCCGAGCGACGCCCAAAGCCGGAAGCAGCTGCGGGCGAATGTTGGGGTCGTAGGTGACGATGGCGTTGGCACGCGCGCGCTCGACCGCGGTCTCGACCTGCTGTGCGCCGGGCGCGAGGAACGCGGCAATCGAGCCGAAGTGCACCAGGGTGCGGGCGCCGTGATCGAGTGCCGTGGCCGGCAGCGCCCATTCGATGTCGAAGGCGTAACTGGCGCTGCCGTCCTCGCCGATTGTGGTCGTGGCCGTCGCCGAACGGCGACCTCGCGCGCGCTCGAGCAGAACCTCGACCCCGACGGTTCGCAGGTGCGCCTCAAGAGAGGCGCCTCGCTCATCGTCACCGATGTCGCTCAAGAAGGCGGTCGGCAATCCCAGGCGGGCGAGGCCAAAACTCACATTAAGCGGGCTGCCGCCCGGATGGTCGACTGCGCTCTCGCCGTCAACAACCACGTCGGTAATGGATTCGCCGATGATCAGCGCCCGTCCGGCCACTGGATACTGCAGCTGCGGTGAGTTCACGTAGTCCTCTTGACGATCTTGCCGAGTAGAACGACTTGCTGCCGCTCAGTCGCCGTCGAGAATCGAATCGGGCTGGATGTCGATCCTCGCGCCGGTCAGTTTCGCGGCGAGGCGGGCGTTTTGGCCCTCCTTGCCGATGGCGAGGGACAGCTGGTAGTCAGGAACCAGGGCGCGCACGGCCTTGGTCGCCTCGTCGATCACGTACGAGCTCGTGACTTTGGCCGGCGAGAGCGCGTTCGCCACAAACTGCGCCAGATTCGCAGAGTAGTCGACGATGTCGATCTTCTCGTTGTTGAGCTCTGCCGTGACCGCGCGCACGCGCTGACCCAGCTCGCCGATGCAGGCACCCTTGGCATTCACGCCAGGCTCCATCGCGCGCACGGCCATCTTGGTGCGATGCCCGGCCTCGCGGGCGATGGAGGTGATCTCCACGATGCCACTGGCGATTTCCGGAACCTCGAGGGCGAAAAGCTTACGAACGAGCGAGGGATGCGTGCGGCTGACGGTGATTTGCGGGCCCTTGAGCCCCTTACTCACCGAGGTCACGTAGACCCGGATCCGGCGCCCATGCGAGTAGTCCTCACTCGGAACCTGCTCCTCCGGGGGCAGAATCGCCTCGACGGTGCCGAGGTCGACATGGATCATCCGCGGATTCGGACCCTGCTGGATGACGCCGGCGACGATGTCGCCCTCGCGGCCCTTGAATTCGCCGAGCACCTTGTCGTCACCAATGTCACGCAGGCGCTGGTTGATGACCTGCTTGGCGGCGAAGGCGGCGATGCGGCCGAAGTCTTGGGAATCCTCTTCGGCCTCTCCGATGACGGCGCCCTCGTCGTCGAGCTCAGGGATGAAGATCGTGACCCTGCCGGTCTTGCGATCGAGCTCCACCCGTGCCGTGTGGGTGGGCGCGTCGGTAACCTTCTTGCCATCGGGCTCACCGATGTGCTTGAGATAGGCCGTCAGAATGGCCTGTTCGATGATCTGAACGAGTTCCTCGAAAGGGATTTCGCGCTCGCGCTCCATGAGTCGCAGCACGCTCAGGTCGATGTCCACTGAGGGCCTCCGATATTGGGTTCTTGGCTGAACATGTAAAAACGGCCGCGCACGGTGGCGCACGACGTCGTACCCCTACGGTACCGGATGCCGCCTGCCCCGCCGTCGTCGACCGTGTCACCACCCCCGTTCCGCGACCCATACTGTTGCACCATGGGCAAACGCGTACTCCTCATTCCGCTGGCAATCGTGGCCGCAACGGCGATCGTGTTCGGCGGAATCACCCTCGCGCGCGGCCTCGGCGACGACGCGAGCCATGCCAACAGCACCGTCACGAGCCCCGCCAACGGAAACAGCCCCGCCAGCGCCAACGGCAAAGGCCCGAAGAGCGAGAAAGACACCGATTTCGGCAGCGTCACGATCTATTCGGTGACGAGCGACGGAACCCTCGATCCGGCGACAGACGGCCTCAGTCAGCACGTCTGGGACACCTTCAAGCGGGTCGTCACCCCGGCGTTTGCGTCGTCAGTGATCTCCAGCTACCGGGTGGGCGATGCCCCCAACAGCGACACGCTGGCCTACGTCTATCGGGACACGAATCCCGAACATTGGGTTCTCGCGGCAAACCTTGCCACCAGCAAGGTCGACTCTGACCTCATCGCCACTCTCGTGCACGAGTACGCGCACCTGATCACCCTCGACGGCACCCAGATGGGCGCGCCGGACGCCTCCTGCGCCACGGTCAGCCTTGACGAGGGCTGCGCGGTAGACGCCTCCTACCTCTGGAAGTTTGAGCAGCAATTCTGGGCTGGCTACAGCAACGCGCCCGCGGCGGCCAATTCCGACACCACCGTCGCCCACGACTTCTACCTCGCCCACGAGGAGGACTTCGTGAGCGACTACGCCGCCACCAATGTCGTCGAGGACACCGCCGAGAGCTTCATGACGTTCGTGCTTCAAGACCGGCCGGGCAGCGACACGGTGGTCGCTAAAAAACTGAACTTCTTCTGGGAGTACCCACAGCTCGTCACGATTCGCGAACGGATCCGTACCGAGTTCCGCACCGAGTTGGGGCTCGGCTAACACCCGAGACGGTGGCGGCCGCCGAGTCGGTCGCGGCCTCTAGTCGGTGGCGGCCCGCAGCAGCGCCGTGACCCCGTCGAGGGCGACACTCGTGCGCTGCCCCGTGGCGCGATCCCAGAACTCCACTCTGCCCTCAGCGGCATCCCGGCCCACGATCACGATCAGCGGCACACCCAGCAACTCCGCGTCGCCGAACTTCACCCCGGGCGAGACCTTGGGGCGGTCGTCAAGCAGCACGTCGAAGCCATCCTTCTCCAGGTCGGCGGTGAGCTTTTCGGCAACGGCGCTCACGGCCTCCTCGCGCCCTGCCGCGATCACGTGCACATCGAAAGGCGAGACGTTCTTCGGCCAGATCAGGCCCTTGGCGTCATTGTTGGCCTCCGCGATGACCGCCATGATGCGGGTCACTCCGATGCCGTAAGAGCCCATCGTCACGGTCACGAGTTTGCCGTTCTCATCGAGCACCTTCAGCCCGAGCACCTCTGCATACTTACGCCCCAACTGGAAAACGTGCCCAATCTCCATGCCGCGGGCGAGCTCGACGGGGCCGGAGCCGTCCGGCGCCGGATCGCCGGCCATGACTTCGCCGACCTGGACCACGCCGTCGCCGAAGAAGTCGCGGCCCGCCACGAGGCCGAAAACATGCTTACCGTGCTCGTTTGCCCCGGTGATCCACTCGCTGCCGTCGCCGACTCGGGGATCCAGCAGGAACCGGATGCCCGTGCTCGACCCCGCGCCGACCTCGTCCCCCGAACCCGCGCCGCCGCGCCCCAGCACCGCACCCGCGGCGGACCACGGCCCGATGTAGCCCTTTACCAGCCCCCGGTTCTTGGCGAAGTCCGCCTCGTTGGCGGCCTCCACCGCCGCCGGCGCAAACGCCACCTCGGCTCGTTTGAGGTCGACATCCCGGTCGCCGGGCAGACCGACGACCACGAGTTCGCGGCTGCCGTCGAGCGCCGTCAGCGCCAGAACAATGTTCTTGAGGGTGTCGGCGGCAGTCCAGAGCCGCCCGTCGGGCCGGGGGTGATTCGCGTTTGCGACGGCGACGAGCGTGGCGATCGTCGGGGTGTCGGGAGTGTCGACCACCTCTGCCGGCGCGAGCCCGTCGAGCGAGCGTGCGGGGGCGGGAGCGGTACTAAACGCCTCGACGTTGGCCGCATAGCCCCCCGCGGAGCGCACGAAGGTGTCTTCACCGACGGCGGTGGGGTGCAGAAACTCTTCGCTCTTCGAGCCGCCCATTGCGCCGGCATCCGCCTTGACGATCACATATTCGAGGCCGAGATGCGAGAAAATGCGCTCGTAGGCGTCACGGTGGGCCTGATAGGAGGCATCCAACCCGGCATCGGTATGGTCGAAGGAGTAGCTGTCTTTCATGGTGAATTCGCGACCGCGCAGCAGCCCCGCGCGCGGCCGCGCCTCGTCGCGGTACTTGTCTTGGATTTGATACAGCGACAGCGGCAGGTCTTTGTAGCTGGAGTAGAGGTCTTTCACGAGCAGCGTGAATACCTCTTCGTGGGTGGGCGCCAGAAGGTAGTCGGCGCCCTTGCGGTCTCGCAGGCGGAAGATCCCGTCGCCGTACTCGGTCCAGCGGCCGGTCAGCTCGTAGGGTTCGCGGGGCAGAAGAGCGGGGAAATGCACTTCCTGCGCGCCAAATGTCTCGAGCTCTTCGCGGATGATGTTCTCAATTTTGCGGCGAACCTTCAGGCCGAGCGGAAGCCACGCAAACACCCCGGGAGCCTGGCGCCGGATGTATCCCGCGCGCACGAGAAGGCGGTGACTGGCCACCTCGGCGTCGACCGGGTCCTCGCGGAGGGTGCGGACAAAGAGCTGGGAGAGGCGCGTAGACACGAGTGCAATATTACCGGCGGCGCGTCAACGTCCCGCCGGCCCAACTGGGGCACTAACGGGCCCGCGAGCGCAATCAAGGGGGGCTTGATGCGCGCGCGGACCCTTTTTATCCCGCCTCGAGTGCCGACGGTGCGGATCCGTGATGCACCGTAGACGTGGTTACCGAGGCGGAAACCCGGGAGTCGATGCGCGCCGTTCTGGCGCATTGGGGACGCGACAATGACACGCGACACGCACGAATGCGCCGAGATGATGCGTGGGCAACATGCCCGGCCGCCATCACTTCGATCATGCCAACTCCCCACAAGTTGGTCACTACAGACACCACTACTTCACAAAGAACCAGGGTACGGATCCGGCCGAGTGACACGAGGCGACGTGGTCTTGATCACCGAGCCCCATGCTACCGCGAAGATGAGCCGGCGGGGGGTTACTCGAAAACTCCCGGCGAGGTCACTGAGCGAGCCACCCCCGGCGGGGAGCGCGGTTAGGCCGTGACCACCTGCGGGGAACCGACGGCGCCCGGCGGCATTTCAGCCGCGAGCCGGTTGGCTTCCTCGATGAGGGTGGCGACAATGTCGGCTTCCGCGACGGTCTTGATCACTTCGCCCCTGACAAAGATTTGGCCCCGCCCGTTTCCGCTGGCAACCCCGAGGTCGGCCTCACGGGCCTCGCCCGGCCCGTTGACGACGCAGCCCATCACCGCGACCCGCAGTGGCACCGTCATCTTTTCGAGGCCGGCCGTGACGTCATTGGCAAGCTGGTAGACATCGACCTGCGCGCGGCCACAGCTGGGGCATGAGACGATCTCGAGCTTGCGCTCGCGCAGGTTCAGCGATTGCAGAATCTGCAGACCGACCTTGACCTCCTGTACCGGAGGAGCAGAGAGCGACACCCTGATAGTG
>JANXTJ010000101.1 GCA_025352485.1 Salinibacterium sp. | reverse complement strand
AGGCGGAGCTCCCGCCCAGCCGCGAGATGTTGCTCAGCGAGACCGTGCGTCAGCGCGCACGCGAGATGCAGCACGAGTTCCCGAGCCTCTCGACGATGCTCGCCAAGATCGGTGAGGGCATCCCGGTCGATGGCATGGAATCGCTCGCGCCCGCCCTCGTCGACCGGCTGGTGCCGCTTACTCACTACCTCCCGGCGGATGCCGCGATCGCCGTGCTTTCGCCCGAAAAGGTGGCCAGTCGGGCGGTCAGTCTCGGCGAAACGAACCGCGAATTTCTGGCAGCAGCTTGGAATGCCGCGACCGTGGGCGCAGAGGCGCCGATCGACCTCGACGCGGGCGACTTCGTCACGCTCAACACGCTGCGCGAGTCGGCCGGCTCCCGCCCGTGGTGGACGATGTCGAGTTTCGATTCGGGCGAGGTGATGCCGGAAGAGCTCGAGGCGACCAGTCTCGAATCGTACGTGCGGCTCGACGGCGTCGCCGTGCCGAGTTTCGCCGGTCAGCCGGATGGTGCCCTCGGCCATGTCGCCGAGCTGCTGCGCGACGGCTGGACGATCGCGGTCACGGCGGCGGGGGGCGGGCTCGTCGAGCGCGCCGCCGACGTGTTGGCCGGGCACGAGTTATCCGGCCGGGTGGTCGAAGGCTTCCCCGCGGATGCCGAGCCCGGCGTCGCCTACCTGCTGCGGGCATCCCTCGACACCGGTTTTGAGCTGCCGGACGCCAAGATTGCCGTGCTGAGCGAGAGCGAGTTTTTCGGTCGCGCCGCCGGCTACGACTCCCGGCAGGTCAAGAAGCTGGCGAGCCGCCGCAAGAATGTTGTCGACCCTCTGCAGCTCAAAAGCGGCGACTTCGTGGTGCACAACACTCACGGCATCGGCAAGTTCGTCGAGCTGGTGCAGCGCGAAGTGTCCACCGGCGGCCGCAACGCGATCAAGACGCAGCGCGAGTTTTTGGTGATCGAGTACACGCCCAATAAGCGCGGATACCCGAACGACAAACTGTTCGTGCCGACCGATCAGCTCGACCTGCTCACCCGCTATGTGGGCGGCGAGGCGCCGGCGCTCAGCAAGATGGGTGGCAGCGATTGGGCGGCCGCGAAGGGCAAGGCGCGCAAGGCGGTGCGCGATATCGCCGTGGAGCTGGTGAAACTCTATTCGGCGCGGATGGCCAGCAAAGGCCACGCGTTCGGTCCGGATACGCCGTGGCAGCGCGAGCTTGAGGAGGCGTTCGCCTTCGCCGAGACCCCCGACCAGCTCACCACTATCGATGAGGTGAAGGCCGACATGGAGCGGGCGATTCCGATGGATCGGCTGCTCAGTGGTGACGTCGGTTACGGCAAGACCGAGGTGGCTGTACGTGCCGCGTTCAAGGCCGTGCAAGACGGCAAACAGGTCGCGATGATCGTGCCAACCACCCTGTTGGTGAAGCAGCACATGGAGACTTTCGCCGAGCGGTTCGCGGGGTTCCCCGTGCACCTGCGGGCGCTGTCCCGTTTTCAAACCGACAAGGAGTCGAAGGAGACCGTCGCAGGGCTTCTGGATGGCACGGTCGACGTGGTCATCGGAACACACCGGTTGCTCGGCCAGAGCATCGCCTTCAAAGACCTCGGCCTGGTCATTATTGACGAGGAGCAGCGCTTCGGGGTGGAGCACAAGGACGCCCTGAAGAAGCTCAAGACCAACGTCGACATTTTGGCGATGACGGCCACGCCGATCCCGCGCACGCTCGAGATGGCGGTCACCGGTATTCGCGAGATGTCGACGCTGGCGACGCCGCCGGAAGATCGGCACCCGATTCTGACCTTTGTGGGCCCGCACTCCGACCGGCAGGTGGGGGCGGCGATTCGGCGTGAGTTGCTGCGCGAAGGTCAGGTTTTCTACGTGCACAACCGGGTGGCCACCATCAGCCGGGTGGCGGCGCAGATTCAGGAGTTGGTGCCGGAGGCGCGCATCGCGGTCGCCCACGGCCAGCTACCGGAGTCGGTGCTCGAGCAGGTGATGGTCGACTTTTGGGAGCGAAAGTACGACGTGCTGGTCTCCACCACGATCATCGAGACCGGTCTCGATATCGCGAACGCCAACACCCTGATCGTCGATCGTGCCGACAAGTTTGGCCTGTCGCAGCTGCACCAGTTGCGCGGTCGGGTGGGCCGCGGTCGGGAGCGCGCCTACGCCTACTTCCTCTACGACCACCTGAAGCCGCTCAGCGAGACCGGGCACGAGCGGCTGGCTACCATCGCGGCTAATAACGAACTCGGTGCCGGTATGCAGATCGCGCTGCGGGACCTCGAAATTCGTGGTGCCGGCAACCTGCTCGGCGGCGAGCAGTCCGGCCATATCGCGGGCGTCGGTTTCGACCTGTACCTGCGGATGATCGGCGAAGCAGTCAGCACCTTCCGCGGGGATGTTGCAGAAGGCCAGACCGAGTTGCGCCTCGAGTTGCCGGTCGACGCCCATATTCCTGAGGAGTACGTCGAGTCGGAGCGATTGCGGCTCGAGGCCTACCAAAAGTTGTCGACGGCATCGGCCCCCGCGGCATCCGACGACAGTATCGATCGCGTGCTTGAGGAGCTGGGGGATCGCTACGGGGATCCGCCCGAGCAGGTGCTGAACCTGATTGCCGTCTCACGGCTGCGTCGGATGGCCCAGAAGGCCGGGCTCAGCGAGGTGGTCGTGATGGGCGACAAGCTGCGCATCGCGCCCGCGGATCTGCTGGACTCCATTCAGGTGCGCCTGCAGCGGATGTACCCGGGCGCGCGCTACCACGCGGCGGCCGCTGCGGTTATCGTGCCCCTGCCGTCGGACCCGACCGATGCGGCGCTGATCGAGTGGACAACGCAGCTCCTGGTGGCGATCTTCGGCGCGACGCTGGCGCCCGAAGCACCCGAAGCACCCGCAGCGGCCGCGCCTGCCCCCGGCTGAGGCTGGCCCTGCCCACCGGACGTGGCGCGCCGCATTCGCTCTCCGTTTCCTTCGATTTCAGGATCACGCGGCCTTCGTGTGTGTGTTGCACACGCCCGCCTGTGACCCTGAAAAGGGAGTCACAGTCGCGAAGCAGACCCGCCCTTTTCGTGAGGGCTGTCGGTGGGCGGCCCGGACTCTGCGACAGCCGGCATCGGCACGAGGGTTTCGGCGAACGGATGCTGCACGCCGTCGATACGCTGCACGCCGTGCACGGCCATCGGGATGATGACCAGCGAGCGCAGATCGATCACCGCATGCACGATCATCGGGATGACTATTGTGCCGGTGACGGCATACAGCAGCATCATGGACGCCCCGATGATCGTCGTGCCGATGATCCCGACGATCCCCTGGTAAATGTGCAGAGCGCCGAACAGCAGCACCGAGAAGACCACGGCGGCAATCGAGCTGTCGGAGGCGCCGAAGATGAGGGCGGGTACGGCAAGTCGGAACATGAGCTCTTCGACCACACCAGCGTTGATGGAGAGCAGCCCGCCCCACACCAGTTCCTGACGGTTGCGCGGCAGCATCGCACTGATGTCACCGATCGTGACCAACGCCGTGTCTTTGCGGGCCTCGCGAGCGCCGAACAGGGTCAGCAATGTGAGCCCCAGCCCGGCGCCGATGATCACGCCCGCGCTGATTTCGGGGGAGTTCGCCAGCAGGCGGCGCAGGTCGCTGACGCCCGGCCAGCGCACCAGCTTGGCCAGCAGCGGGGCCACGGCGAAGCCGGCGAGCAGCAGGAGAATGGCGAACAGCCCGCCGAATTGCACGAACGATTCGAGCAGCCATCGGCGAAACATCCGCTGCCGTCGCGCGGTGCTGCCGTAGCGTTTGAATCGCTGATATTCGCGGCGGTCTTTACGGATGGAGCGGATGATGAGCACCGTAACCAGCGCGCCGGCGGCTACCCAGAGCAGCGGGCGGGTCCACGCCCAGGAGGGGTCGAGCATGTGTCAAGCCTCGCACGGCACGCGCGGGAACATGCCGCGGGAATGCCGGGGGCGGCCGGCGACTTAACCCCACAATGACCACTGCTGTCGGCTTCCGCTCTGAGCGCGGCCCCATTCTCATTTCGCTGATGGTCACGACGGGGCTGGTCGCCATCGACGCGACGGTGTTGGCCACCGCGGTGCCGACCATCACCAAAGACCTGGGTGGCTTCGCGCTGTTCCCGTGGCTATTCTCCGTCTACCTGCTCGCCCAGGCGGTGACGGTGCCGATCTATGCAAAACTTTCGGACACTTTCGGGCGCAAGCCGATCATCCTGTTCGGGATTGCGCTGTTTCTCCTGGGGTCGATCCTCTGCGGTTTCGCGTGGAGTATGCCCGCCCTGATCGCGTTCCGCGCCGTGCAGGGGCTGGGCGCCGGCGCGGTACAGCCGATGTCGATCACGATTGTCGGCGACATCTACACGGTCGCCGAGCGGGCTCGCACGCAGGGCTATCTGGCGAGCGTATGGGGCATTTCGTCGGTGGTGGGGCCGACGCTGGGTGGGCTATTCTCGCAGTTCGGCATCTGGCGCGGGGTGTTTTTCATCAACATTCCGTTGTGCGTGCTTGCCGGTTTCATGCTGATCCGCTTCTTCCACGAAAAGATCGAAAAACGCGACCACAAGATCGACTATCTCGGCTCGGTGCTGCTCACCGTGTCGCTGACGCTGCTAATCCTCGCGGTGCTGGAGGGTGGCCAAGCCTGGGCATGGAACTCGCCGCAGTCGATCGCCGCGTTCGTGATCGGCGGCCTGGTGCTGGCAGCTTTCGTCGTCGCCGAGACGCGCGCTGCTGAGCCGATCCTGCCGCTCTGGGTCTTCTCACGACGCCTGCTGCTCACGACAACGCTGATTGCCCTCGGGATGGGCGCGATGCTCATCGGCCTCACCGGCTACGTGCCGAACTACCTGCAGGGCTCAATCGGTGCGTCGCCGATCGCGGCCGGCCTCGCGCTGGCGGCGCTGACCCTCGGCTGGCCGGTGTCGGCATCGTTCGCCGGGCGTCTTTACCTGCGCATCGGTTTCCGCAGCACCGCGCTGATCGGGCTGGTCTTTACGATTCTCGGCACGGCATCCCTTGCCTTCTTTACGACCACGCCATCGGTGGTCATCGTGGCAATATCCTGTTTCGTGATCGGGCTCGGCATGGGGCTCGTCTCGACTTCTGCACTCATCGCCGCCCAGTCGAGCGTGCCCTGGCATGAGCGCGGCGTCGTGACCGGCACCAACATGTTCGCCCGCTCGATCGGCAGTGCGGTGGGTGTAGCCATCTTCGGGGCGATCGCCAACTCGATCTTTGGTGCCGGGGATGCCGCGGCTCTCAGCCCGGCAACCATCGTGGCAGGCTCCGGAGCCGTCTTCATCGCCGTAGCGATCGTGGCGGTGGCAAGTGTCGCGGCGGCACTCGCGATGCCGAAGCAGCACGTGGAGTTCGCGGCGCCGCAAGCCGCCGCGTCGGAGCCAGAGTCGAGCGCGGCCTAGGCTAGCTGCGCGCGACCGACCGGTAGTGGGTCTTCTGCGCGGCGTCGAGGTGCTCGATGGCGTAGCTGAGCATGGTGCGCGGCATCGCTCCGGCGTGCTGGTCAAGAAAGCCGAGTAGTAGCGAACGGTCGACGCGCTTGCCGACTTCGCGCAGCATCCAGCCGACGGCTTTCTGGATGAGATCGTGTTTTTCGCGCAGCAGCTTCTCGGCGATCTCGAGCGTGGTCGTTGCGTCTCCGCGTTTGATGAACGCCAGCGTGCTGACGATGGCGATGCGGCGCTCCCAGAGTTGATCGCTCTTAGCGAGCGCGAAGAACACGTTGCGCGGCCTATCGACGTAGTACTGACCGACGATGAATTCGGCCGACGCGTCGACGAGATCCCAGTTGTTGATGCGGCCGGCGCGGGCCGCGGCGAGGTAGTCGTCGACGAGCTGCTTGCTCGGCCGCTGGCGGCACTGGGCCACCATGATCAGCAGTGCGACCATCCGATGCTTGTGGATGTCGCTCCACAGCAGTTCATCGAGCTCGCCCTGCGAGAGCCCAGCGAAGCGCTTGGCGATGGTGCGGGCCGCCGGCATGGACACCCCGAGGAACACGTCCCCCTCGCCGTACTCGCCGTCGCCGGTCTTGAAGAAACGCGCGGCGCTCAGCGCGACCGCGTCGTCGGACGCGTCAGCGAGGGCGCGGGTGACGTCGGATGCAGATGCCACGGAAAAGTTAGTGACCCGCTGCGGGTTGCGCCGCCGTGAGGTGGTCAAATCGTCGCAGGAGCAACCCTTCGCGCAAAGCCCACGGGCAAATATGCACCGATTCGACGCCGAGGCCCTCCAGGGCGGTCTGCGCCACCAGGGCGGCGGCGAGGAGCTGGCGCGAGCGAACCGCAGACACGCCGGGTAGCTCGGAGCGGTCATCTGAGGCCATCGCTGACAGTCGCCCCGCCCACAGAGCGAGATCGTGTAAGCGCAGTTCCCGCCGCACGTATGGGCCATCCGCGCGGGGGGCCGAACCGGCGAGGCGGGCGAGCGAGCTGAACGATTTGGAGGTTGCCGAGACGATTGTCGGGGCGCCCAGCCTCTGGATTTCGGCGATCGGTTCGTCGAGCACCGCGCGGACATGTTTGCGAGCGGCTTTGATGCTCTTGGCGGTCGGCGGATCTTCGTGCAGAAAGTCTCTGGTGAGCCTGCCCGCACCGAGCGGCAACGACAGCGCGACCTGCGGCTGTTCGTTGGCCCCCATCGCCAGTTCGAATGATCCGCCGCCGATATCGAGATTCAGGATGGCGCCAGACGCCCAGCCATACCAGCGCCGCACCGCGAGAAACGTTGCCGCGGCCTCGTCGGGCCCGCTCAATTCGATGAGCTGCGTTCCGGTTTCGGCGAAGACGCGCTCCAGCACCGCCGGTCCGTTCCGAGCCTCGCGAATGGCCGAGGTGGCGAAGGCCATCATGTCTTCGGCCTGGTGTTCGCGCGCGAGAGTTGCCGCTTCGCCCACGAACTCGATCAGTTTGCGCTGGCCGGCATCCGAAATGGATCCGTCATCATCGAGAAACTGAATGAGCTGCAGCGGCTGTTTGTGCGAGGTGAAGGGGATCGGGCGAGCGCCCGGATGCGCATCGACCAGCAGCAGGTGCACGGTGTTGGACCCAATGTCGAGAACTCCCAAACGCATGAGCCGAATCTATCGCCCGGGGTGACAGCGGCGGTCCCTGCTGCACCAATACACTGAACTCAACCCCCCCCAACGCCGTCGGAAAAATCGTGCCCCTTCGCTCCCGCTTGCTCTCCGGAATTGCCGTGCTCGCTCTCGCGCTGGGCGGTGCTCTCGCCGTCGCTTCTCCGGCAGCTGCGGCACCATTCACCGTCACCTCCACCGGTGATTCAGGGCTGGGAACCCTGCGGCAAGCGATCACCGATGCGAACGCGGTAGCGGGACCTCACACGATCTCCTTCTTGTTGCCCGGGCACCCGACGATCACGCTGGCCAGCGCGCTGCCGCCGATATCGACCGACCTAACCATCATTGGCCCCGGCCAGTCGTCTCTCACGATCACCAGTCCCACCACGGTCATCACCGTTATGGGGGGAGTGCCGCGGATCACCGTAGCGATCTCGGACCTCACGGTCGTCTCCGCGGGCGCGAACGCCGACGGGATCTCGGCGACCAACACGACGCTGACGGTGTCGCACATCACGGCGAGCCATTTGGGCGGCATCGGTGTCTCGGTGACCGACGGGTCTCTCATCGCGACAGACCTGACTGCTGACGGCGACGGGGGTGCCATTGCGTTCACCGGCAACGCGGCAACGGATAGCGTCACCCTGAGCCGCATCCACGCCGCTGGGTCAACAGTCACGGGCATCGACGCCCTCGTGACGGGCGGCACGGCGAGGCTCACCGACATAGCAGCCGACAACGGCACGGTCGGTATCAGTCTCAAAGCCACGGCGCACGCGGATGTGACGGCCACGAACGTGAGCGTCGATGGTGGATCTGACCACGGGTTTGTTCTGCAGGCCACGGCCGGCTCGACCATGGCTCTGTCGCACCTGAGCTCGACGAACAACAGGAATAGCGGCGTCTACCTGGCTGAGGCCAGCGGCAGCTCAACCGTGTCGATCAGCACCGCGACGATTGTCGGCAACGTCGCGAACGACGACGGTGGCGGCATCGATGTGGACACGTTATTCGGCGACGGCACGAGCTTGACGATCAGTGATTCGACGATATCCGGTAACAGGTCCGGGGATTTTGGCGGCGGAATCTACCTCCGCGATATCGGTGCCGGCGTCACCAGCACGGCGAAGGTGGTCATCCAGCGCACTACTCTCGACGGCAACCACGCCGGCGGCGACGGCGGCGCAATCGCGATCAACGAACTGGCGCGCGAAACGACCGGCGCGCCCACGGTGCTCATCGACAGCAGCACCCTGTCGAACAATGTCACACCGTATGGCGGCGGCGGCCTCGAGATCCGCAAAGCCTCCGGCACGGCTATTGCGATCGTGGAGATTCTCAACAGCACGGTTGTCAGCAACGACGCGCAGGTCGGCGGCGCGATCTCCTCCTCCGGCCCCGTTGCTCCCTTCTCACTTCCCGGGCAACCGGCTCCCCCCTTTGTGCCGCTGCTGACCACCGTCATCAGTCACTCCACGATCGCAATAGCCGTGCCGGAGGCTTTGCGGATCTCGAGGCCGCCGCCGCCATACGGTGTGACATTGTTCGAC
>JANXTJ010000039.1 GCA_025352485.1 Salinibacterium sp. | reverse complement strand
CTGCGTGCCACCATCGGCGCGGCGCTCGGGCCAGCAGCGGCACCCGCGCGCATTCTGGTGGTCGACGCGATGCCGATGCTCTCCTCGGGCAAGCCCGACCGCCTCGCGGCCACTCGCCTCGCGGCTCAGTAGACTCCTGTCGTGGCAAATCCGAAGAAGCAGCGCATCAATCCGGCTACCGTTCCCGCGTCGAAGTCGCGAGCCAAGAAGAGCGGTCGCCCCGGCGGTCGCCCCCCCGGTGTTGCCAAGGTGCACAAGGCCACCCCCCGCGATTGGATCGCCGGCGCGCGACTGCAGACCCTCCCGCTGGCCATCGCCCCGGTCGCACTGGGAACGTCGGTCGCCTACGTTCTGAAGCTCGACGGGGATGGGCCGGGTTGGCACTGGCTGCGCGCCCTGCTGTGTCTGGCCGTTGCCGTGTTCCTGCAGGTCGGCGTGAACTTCGCCAACGACTACTCCGACGGCATCCGCGGCACCGATAAGAACCGCGTCGGCCCGCGCCGTCTGACGGCTTCCGGCGCCGCCCGCCCGCGCACGGTACGCACTGTCGCGCTAGTGTTTTTCGCGCTCGCGGCCGTGGCGGGTCTCGTGATCGTCTTCCGCACCCACGACTGGTGGCTCATCGCGGTGGGTGCCGCCGCGATCCTCGCGGGCTGGTTCTACACGGGTGGTAAGCGACCCTACGGTTACGCCGGGCTCGGCGAGGTCTTCGTCTTCATCTTCTTTGGGATCGTCGCGACGGCCGGAACGACCTACGTTCTCGCCGGCACGGTGACCCTCGATAGTTGGCTCGCCGGCGTCGCCGCTGGCCTGTTCGCGGTGGCGGTGCTCATGGTCAACAACATCCGCGACATCGCGCAGGACGCGCTCTCCGGCAAGAAGACGCTGGCGGTCCGAATGGGCGACCGAGCGTCACGGATCGTTTTCACCGTGCTCGTGCTGGTGCCATTCGGCATCCTCGCTTACTACGTTGCCTTCTACCAGCACGCGGGGCTGGTCTACTTCGCCCTGCTCGTGGCGCTGCCCGCCGTGATCATCGCGCTCACCGCCAAAACCGCGGCCGAGCTCATTCTGGTGTTGCGCCTCACCTCGCTGACTGCGCTTGTCTACGCACTCGGGCTCGGCTGGGCCATCGCCTTCTAACGCGCGGGGTTATCCATTTCGGCGTCCTCGGCGGCGGCATCGGCATCCTTCGAACGCGCGGCGCCGGCGTTCAACCGACGATCGGCGAGATCGGCAACAACGGCAGCGCGAAGTTTGCCGAAGAAGATATACCCGACACACAGCCCCACCACCGCAGCGATGACCGTCGCCAGCACCGCCGTCACGTTCAGAAGCAGCAGCGCGGTAAGCACGATGGCGAAGACGCCGAGGCGAACGAGGCTGTATTTGACCCAGGGTTTCACCCTGCCAGTGTAGGCACGCGTTCGCTGAGGAGTTTGCGAGCCTAGAATTATCCAATGGTCCGCTTGTATGTCGTTCTCGCCTTCGTTGTGGTGGCGTTCGACGTGTTTGCCCTCGTCGACCTCATGCTTATTGACCGGCGTCGCATCCGGGCGCTCAATCGTCCGTTGTGGTTTGCCATCGTCGTGATCCTGCCCGTGATCGGGCCGATCCTCTGGTTCCTGCTGGGCCGCGCGGGTCGCGGTGGTGTTGACGAGCGTCGAACCATGGCACCAGACGACGACCCCGCTTTCTTGCGCAACCTGCGCAGAGACGAAGAGCAGGACGAGCGCATCCGCCGGCTAGAGCAAGAACTTGCCGCGCTCGACGATGACCCACCAGCCAAAGACTGAGGCACCGGCGACGGCGTTCTCCGTTGCCCTCCTCGATGAGTTTGTGCGCCTCGGCGTGCGCGATGTGGTGCTCAGCCCCGGGTCGCGCTCGCAGGCCCTCGCCCTCGTTGCGGCGGAGTTCGATCGGTTGGGCCTGATCCGGCTGCGCGTGCGAATCGACGAGCGGGTGGGCGGCTTTCTTGCCCTCGGCCTCGCGGCTGAGTCCGGCGTCCCCGTGCTGGTGATTACCACCTCTGGCACCGCCGTCGCGAACCTACATCCCGCGGTGCTCGAGGCTCACCACACCGGAGTTCCGATCATCGTGCTGAGCGGCGACCGCCCCGAGGCGCTGCGCGGAGTGGGTTCCAACCAGACCACCGACCAGCCCGGCATTTTTGGTTCGGCGGTGCAGCGCACCTGGGATGTCGGTGCCCCCACCGGCGAACCCGGCGAGGCGGATGCCGCGGCGCGCCTTGCCCGCGACGTCTTCGCTCACGTGCGCGGCCCCGTGCACCTCAACCTCTCCTTCGCGGAGCCGCTGTCTTCGCCGTTCAGTTACTTGCCGCCGACCCCGGTGACCCCGCCCACCACCACCATCGCTGACACCCTGCCCGCGGCAAGGCTCGGCGATATTGCCGCCGATGCCGATGCCGATGCCGATGCCGATGCCGCCGGTCGCCCGGTCGCGCCGGTCGCCCTCGAGCTCAGCGCGCTACCGGGCACCGTCGTGGTGGCGGGTACCGGCGCGGGCGAGCGCGCAGAACAGGTGGCGCGCGAGCTGGGTGCTCCGCTACTCGCCGAGGTCGCGAGCGGGGCGCACTTCGGCCCCAACCTGGTGGTCGCCTATCGCGAACTGCTCGGCACGGCCAACTTCGGTGACCGGGTCACTCGCGTGATCGTCTTCGGTCACCCGACGCTCAGCCGCGAGGTGCCAGCCCTCATCCAACGAGCCGGCGTCGAAACGGTCGTGGTGCGCGGCCGGTCCGCCGACGACTACAACCCCGGGCACCGCGTTTCGGTTTTCGCCGACGACGTGCGCGTCGTGCCCTCGGAAAGTGCTGACCGGGCATGGGTGGGCCGATGGGTGGCGGCATCCCGCGCGCTGATCGAACCCGAAGAGGCCGCACCCGACGTCGAGGCCACCGGGGCCGCTCACGCCAAAGCAGAGCTTGCCGCCGTTCGGGCCCCGGTCACCCGCCGGGCCCTCGTGGAGGCCGTCTGGCGGGCCACCTGGCCGCACGATCGGCTGGTGCTCGGGGCATCCCGGCTGATCCGCGAAGCAGACCGCTTTGTCACCGGCAAGAAGATCGCCGTGTACGCCAACCGGGGCCTCGCCGGAATCGACGGCACCATGTCCACCGCGCTGGGCATCGCGCTGGCCAGCCAGGCCGAGGGCGCCCGTGGCACCACCCGCGTGCTGCTCGGCGACCTCGCGTTCTTGCACGACGTTGGGGCGCTGCTGTTCGGGGTGGGGGAGCAGCGGCCGCGCATCCAGGTGATCGTCGGCAACGACAACGGTGGCACGATCTTCGACGGGCTGGAGGTCGGTCGCCAGGGCGGCGCGGCCTTCGAGAAAGTGCTTCTGACGCCGCAACAGGCCTCCGTGCCGCAGCTCGCCGCGGCGTACGGCTGGGAGTACCTGCGCGTCGATACCCGCGGCCAGCTCGATCAGGCACTCACCGCATCCACCGGCCCTACGGTCATTGAGGTGCCCCTGCCCCGCGAGTAGCGTGTGGGCATGAACACGCTCGCCCCTGTCACCGCCCGCTTCGATCTCTCGAAAGTCGACACGTCGGCTACCCCGGGCGTTGCGAACAGGAAGGCCGGGCAGAAGGCCCTTCTCAAAAACCTTGCAGAGCTCGGGATGCTGCAGGAGCGCCTCTACGCCGACTCGACCTCGGGCGGCACCCGCAGCGTTTTGCTGCTGCTCCAGGCGATGGACACGGCGGGCAAGGGTGGCATCATTCGCCACGTGGTGGGCTCTGTCGATCCGCAGGGGGTGCACCTGCACGCGTTCAAAGCGCCCACCGCCGCAGAAAAGCGCCATGACTTTCTCTGGCGGGTGCGCGCCCAGCTGCCCGCGCCGGGTCGCATCGGCGTATTCGACCGATCGCACTACGAAGACGTTCTGATCCGGCGCGTTCACGGCTATTCCTCGCCTGAAGTCATCGAAGAGCGATACGGACTCATTGTCGATTTCGAGAAGGAGGTCGCCGCTTCCGGCACCGCGATTATCAAGGTCATGCTGCATGTCGGCTACAACGAGCAGAAGGCCCGGCTTCTCCAGCGTCTGGAGCGCCCCGACAAGAATTGGAAGTACAACCCCGGCGACGTCACCGAGCGCGCCTTCTGGCCCGCCTATATGCAGGCGTATCAGATCGCCCTCACCCGAACCTCGACTCCGGACGCCCCGTGGTACGTGATCCCCGCCGATCACAAGTGGTACGCGCGCTGGGCCGTGCAGCAACTGCTGCTCGGCGCACTGCGTCGGATCGGCCCGCAGTGGCCGGCCGCCAGTTACGACCCTGCCGTGGAACGGGCGCGGCTCGCCGCCACATAAGGCCGGGAGTGCCTAGGCGAAGGCCGCCACGATCGGCTGAAACTTGAGCGTCGTCTCTGCAAGCTCGCGCGCCGGGTCGGAGTCGGCAACGATGCCGGCCCCGGCCAGGGCCAGCACCGTGGTGCCCTCGACCTGAGCGCAGCGCAGCGCGACGGCCCACTCACCGTCACCGTTGGCCCCCACCCAGCCGACCGGGCCGGCGTAGCGGCCCCGATCAAAGGGTTCCAGTTCGCTGATCATGGCCAGTGCCGCGTCTGTCGGGGCGCCCGCAACAGCCGCCGTGGGATGCAGAACCGCGACAAGGTCGAGCGAGCTGGATCCGTCAGTGAGCGTTCCCGTGATGTCGCTGGCCAGGTGCCACAGGTTGGGCAGTGCCAGCGGGAAGGGCGGCGCGCTGGCCGACACTCCCGAGGCGTGTGACTCGAGGGCGCTGATGACGCTGGCCCGCGCGAAGGCGTGCTCCGCGCGATCTTTGGGGGAGTTGGCAATCGCGCTCTCGGCGTCGGCATCGGCGGCCGCGTCATCCCCGCGCGGTGCGGTGCCGGCGAGCACGCGGGCCGTCACCGTGCTGCCCGCGACGCGCACCAGGGTCTCCGGGCTCGACCCGATGAGGCCATCCAGGGCGAACGTGAAGGTGTCGGGGTAGGCGGCAGAGAGTCGAGAGATCGGCAGCCGGAGGTCAGCCCCGACCGGAATCTCGCCGACCAGGTCGCGGGCGAGCACCACCTTGCTCGCCGCGCCCGCCGAGATTCGATGCACGGCGATCGCGACCGCCGCGGCATATGCCTTCGGCGACATGTCTCCGGGCGCGAACGAGGTGGCGAATGGTAGGCCCACGGGGGCGATGTCGATCGGCGCCTCCGACACCCGGGTAACCCACGAGACGCCGTCGCGACGCCCGACGATCACGGCGGGGACGATGAGCATGCTTACGGCTGCGGAGGCATCGGCGAAGGCGAAACTGCCGAAGGCGACTAGCCCGGAGCCGGGGAGCTGCACGGCATCGGCCACGGTCGAGGCCGCCACCAGCCGTCGCCAGGCCGCCGCGGCATCCACGATTCTGGTGGGGCCAGAAAAATCGAGGCGCAACGCTTCGCCGATGCCGATGATGCCGTCGCCGTCGCGCAGAAACGCGAGCGGATTGCCCGGCGAGAGAAACGCGATGAGCGAACCCGGATCGGGGGTGAGCGTCGTGGTCGCGGCCAGCGCCGGCAGGGGTACCTTAGCGCCGTTCACCCACTCAGCCTACCCTCGGCTCCGAACACCCAATCATGGGAGCGAACCGTAGACTTGACACATGAGCAAGGCCGACTTGACCAAGCGACCGGATGAGGTCGCGAGCATGTTCGATGCCGTCGCGAAGAACTACGACCGCACGAACTCTGTGCTGTCGGCGGGCAACGCCGTTCTGTGGCGTGCCGCCATGGTGCGAGCCGTCGCCCCCGTCGCCGGCGAGCGCATACTCGATGTCGCGGCCGGCACCGGCACGAGCTCAGTCGCGCTGCACAAGCACGGCGCAACCGTCGTCGCGCTCGACTTCTCGGCCGGCATGGTGGCTGAGGGGCGTCGAAAGCACTCCAAGATCGAATTCATCGAGGGCAACGCCGAGAAGCTGCCGTTCGGCGACAACGAGTTCGACGCGGTCACGATCAGTTTCGGGTTACGTAACGTCAACGACCCGAAGGCGGCGATCGGCGAGATGTACCGCGTGCTCAAGCCCGGCGGGCGCCTCGTTGTCTGCGAGTTCTCTAAGCCCCCCATCGCAATATTCCGCGCCAGCTATTACACCTACCTCCAGTACGTCATGCCGACCGTCGCCGGTCGGGTGAGCTCAAACCCTGATGCCTACACCTACCTCGCCGAGTCGATCAAGGCGTGGCCAGACCAGGGCAAGCTCAGCCAGTGGCTGCGGGCGGCCGGCTTTACCCGCGTGGCCTATCGCAATCTCACCGCCGGCATTGTTGCTTTGCACCGCGGGACGAAGCCGGTGGATGCCTCGGTGCTGGCCTCCGTCGCCCAGCGCAAGAGCAACGCGACCCGGCCCATCAAGGTGGTGCCGGGGGCATGAGCCCAGTTGTTCCTCTCGCACGTCGCAGCAACACCCTGAGTTCATCTCTCGGGCTCGGCGAAAAGCTTTTCGCGTCGAGCGACGAGCGCAAATTTGTCGACAAGATCGAGCGTGGTCTCGATATCGTCGAGGCCGGGCTGCTCGATCAGATGCACTTCGCCGATGACATCGCCGATGTGACGAGCCGCTACCTGCTCTCCGCCGGAGGCAAGCGGGTGCGCCCGGTGCTCACCCTGCTGACCGCCCAACTGGGCGACGGAAACAACGACAGGGTGATCGCGGCCGCCCAGGCCATCGAGATCACCCACGTGGCCTCGCTCTACCACGATGACGTGATGGACGAGGCGCAGATGCGCCGGGGGGTGCCGAGCGCTCAGGCGGTCTGGGGCAACTCTGTAGCAATCCTCACTGGCGATCTGCTGTTCGCTCGCGCGGCAAAGATCGGCGCAAAGCTCGGGGAGACGGTGCTCACGCTGCAGGCAGAGACATTTGAGAGACTCTGTCTCGGCCAGCTTCACGAAACGATCGGCCCCGGCCCCGACGAGGATTCGATCGACCACTACATTCAGGTGCTCGCCGACAAGACCGGCTCGCTCATTGCCGCGGCCGCGCAGGTGGGGGTGCTCCTCTCCGGTGCGCCGCTCGAGTATCGCGAGCCTGTGCGGGTCTTTGGCGAAAAAATCGGGGTCGCGTTTCAGCTCATCGACGACGTCATCGACCTGGCCGAAAAGGGAGACGACACCGGCAAGACGCCCGGCACGGATCTGCGCGCGGGGGTGGCGACCCTGCCCTTGCTCTACCTGCGCAAGCTCGCCGCGACCGACCCGAACGCCCTCGACCTGTTGCGTCGCATCGAACGGGATGTGACCTCCGCCGATGGCGGGGGCGGTGACGCCGCCGATGCCGCCGCCGCCGACCTGACGCTCGCGATTGCCGAACTGCGCGCCCACCCGGTGACCGCCCAGACCCTCGACGAGGCCCATCGCTGGTCGCGCGAAGCCGTCGAAGCACTCGCACCACTGCCGCGCGGGCCCGTCAAGAAGGCCCTCACCCGCTTTGCCGAGACCATCGTCGAGCGCAGCAACTAGACCCAGCAGATCCGCGAAACTCCGGGCAGCAACTAGACTTTGAGGCCGGACTTCTTGACCTCGAACGGACGAACACCCATGACCAAGCTGCGCCTGGCCATCGTCGGAGCCGGTCCCGCCGGAATCTACGCCGCAGACATCCTGCTGAAGGCGGAGAAGACCTTCGATGTCTCCATCGACCTCTTCGAGCAACTGCCGGCCCCCTACGGACTCGTGCGATATGGCGTGGCCCCCGACCACCCGCGAATCAAGGGCATCATCACCGCGCTGCGGGACGTGCTCGATTCCGGCAACATCCGCCTGTTCGGCAATGTGCTCTACGGGCGTGACATCACCCTCGACGATCTCAAGCAGCACTACAACGCCGTGATCTTCTCCACGGGGGCGATTCGGGATGCCCAGCTCGACATCCCGGGAATCGATCTGGTCGGCAGCTACGGCGCCGCCGACTTCGTGAGCTGGTACGACGGGCACCCCGACTTCGCGCGGGAGTGGCCGCTTCAGGCGAAAGAGGTTGCCGTCATCGGCAACGGCAACGTGGCGCTCGATGTCGCGCGCATCCTCGCCAAGCACGCCGACGACCTGCTGCCCACCGAGATCCCGGACAACGTCTACGCGGGGCTGAAGCAATCACCCGTCACCGACGTGCACGTCTTCGGGCGCCGCGGCCCGGCCCAGGTTAAGTTCTCCCCTCTCGAACTGCGCGAGATGGGCGAGCTGCCTGACGTCGACATGATCGTCTATGACGAAGATTTCGACTACGACGAGGCGTCGAAATTGGCGATCGAGACCAACAAGCAGGTCATGGTGATCGACAAGGTGCTCAACCAGTGGCGCACGCGCGCGGCCGGCACGGCATCCCGTCGACTGCACCTGCACTTCTACTGCTCGCCGGTCGAGATCATCGGCGACGGCAAGGTCGAGGGTTTCCGCTTCGAGCGCACCACGCCAGACGGTGCGGGCGGGGTCACGGGAACCGGTGAGTTCCGCGAGATCCCGATTCAGGCGCTGTACCGTGCGGTGGGGTACTTCGGCTCGCCACTGCCCGAGCTTCCGTTCGACGATCGGCACGGCGTCATCCCGAACCGCGAGGGTCAGGTGCTCGACGACAACGACCAGCCGGTTGCCGGAATTTACGCGACCGGCTGGATCAAACGCGGGCCGGTCGGCCTCATCGGCCACACCAAGAGCGACGCGATGGAGACGATCAAGCACGTCATGAACGGCCAGGCCGATTGGTGGTCTCCCGAGCATCCCGACGAGGAAGCGGTCACCGCGTTGCTGAAGAGTCGCGGCGTCGAATTCACCAACCTCGGCGGCTGGCACAACCTGGATGAGCACGAGCTCGCGCTCGGCGCGCCTACCGGGCGCACCCGCATCAAGGTCGTCGATCGCGACGAGATGGTCGCCATCTCCAACGGCTAACCCGCTCGGGTGGTTACCGGCGCATCACTGTAAGGCCGCCGCGAGGCGAGCGATGTTATCGAGGGTTGCCGACACGCGAGAACGGGACAGCCACTCCTCAAGCGTCAACTGGCGGCTGACCGCGCGGTACTCGTCCTGTAGCGCGTGCAGATCGTCGATGAAGGTGCGGCCCCTGACCATCACCGAAATCTCGAGGTCGAGGGTGAACGAACGCATGTCCATGTTGCTCGAACCCACCACGGCTACCTCGTGGTCGACGGTGATGAACTTCGCGTGCAGCACCGTGGGCGCACGGTAGAGCCAGATCTTCACCCCGGCGCGTAACAACTCTTCGTAGTAGCTGCGCTGGGCGTGGAAGACGACGGCCTGATCTCCGATCTCCGAGACGAAGAGCTGCACGTCGAGGCCGCTCTGCGCCGCGGTGGTGATCGCGTACAGCATCGAACTGTCCGGCACGAAATAGGGCGAGGTGATGATCACCTGTTCGGTGGCCGCGTAGAGCAACGAGTTGAACAGCCGCAGGTTGTTCTCGCCATCGAAACCGGGGCCGCTGGGCACTACCTGGGCATCCAGCGGATCGGTGCGCACCGGTCGAGGAACACCCTCGGTCTCGCGCAGGAGAAGTTCGTTCGTCTCGCTGTACCAGTCGGTGACGAAGAGCGCGTTGATGCCAGCGACAATCGGCCCCTCAAATCGCACCATGAGGTCTTTCCAGTGCAGGCCACGCTTGATGTTGCCGCGCTTGTTGTAACTGGAATCGATGAAGTTCTGCGAGCCGGTGAAGGCGATCTTGCCGTCGAGAACCAAAAGCTTGCGATGGTTGCGCAGGTCGGGCCGTTGCCACTTGCCCTTCAACGGTTGGATGGGCAGCATGTAGTGCCACTGCGCGCCAATCGCCGTCAGCTTCCGCGCCGTCGCGCGATGGCCGACCGAGCGAATGGATGCGATGTGGTCGATGAGCACGCGCACCGTCACGCCGCGCGCGACGGCATCCTGTAACGCATCGAAGAAGGGCGCGGTGGTGGCGTCGAGCGAGATGATGTAAAACTCGGCGTGCACATACTTTTTCGCCGTGTACACCGCCGCCGTCATCGCGGCGAGAGACTTCTCGTACTCGGGGAAAAGCTGGGCATCATTGCCGCCCACCAGCGGCATCGCGCCCAGATTGCGGTTGAGCTGCACCATCGGCTCCAGCCAGTCCGGCCAGACCCCATCCTTGGTGACATCCTCGATGCCGTCTGTGGTCTCCAAGATGTAGGTGTTGATCTCCTGCTGTTTGTCGCGGCGCTTCTTCGGAAGCTTGCTGCTGCCCAACAGCAGAAACAGCAGGATGCCCCCATAGGGGATGAAGAAGATAGCCAGCAACCACGCGGTCGCGGTCTGCGGTCGCCGGTTGCGGGGCACATAAATGATCGCCAAGACGCGCACGGTGGCATCGCCCACGAGCAGCAAAATTGCGACGGTCACACCGAACCAGCCGCTGTCGGGAGTCACCTGCATGGCAGGAGTCTAGCGACGCCGGTCAGGGCTTCGAGTCGACGATGCCGATGAAACGCGTTCCGATGCCGTCGACCTCGCCGCGATGCATCCCGGCGGCCGGTTCCGGCAGCTCATCGAGGTCGTGGAAGTCGCAACTGATGTAGGTGAACGCCGGCCACCACTTCTTCGGCCGTGCCGCCTCATCCGCTCCGCAGACATCGCATTTCAGCTGCACCCAGACCGGTTTACCGGTGCGATTCGCGCGCGACTGAACGAGCCAGGGTGGCGGGCTCGCCTCCAGCTCCGCAAACTGCGCCTCAGACATTTTGGGCGGAAGGTCGTGGCGCCGCGCCATTTCCAGCGGGATATCGAGGCGCAGCGCTGCCTCGCGTCGGGAGATCACGCGCTTAGCGAATCGCGGGCCCGAATGGGCGGCGTCGCGTCATCGGAAGTTGACGAACTGCAGATCGACGTCGAGGTCTTTGCCCTTGAGCAGCGCCATCGTCGCCTGCAGGTCGTCGCGGCTCTTGGAGGAGACCCGCAACTCGTCGCCCTGAATCTGGCTCTTCACCGTCTTGGGGCCCTCGTCGCGAATAATCTTCGAGACCTTCTTGGCATCCTCAGACGAGATGCCGTTCTTGAGGTTGATATCGATGCGATATTCCTTGCCGCTCGCGTAGGGTTCGCCGGCGTCAAGACTGCGCAACGAGATGCCGCGTTTGATGAACTTCTGCTCCACGACCTCCAGCACCGCCTTCACCCGCTCCTCCGCGCTGGCCTTCAGCAGCAGCTTCTCGCCGCTCCATTCGACCGATGCGCCGATGCCCTTGAAGTCGTAGCGCGTGAGGATTTCCTTCTGCGCCTGATTGACGGCGTTGTCCGCCTCCATCTGGTCGACCTTGCTGACGATGTCGAATGTGGAATCTGCCATGTGCCCATGCTAGAACGTGATCATGGTGGTTACCCGGCGCGTGCTACTCACGGCAGGAGTGGCGGTCATCACCGCGGGGCTTGTCGCCGGCGCAATTGCGCTCGTCGCGGCATCCCGCCCGCCGGTCGCGAAGGCGTTTCCCGATCAAGCTGCGTACCCGCCGTTGGCGGCCAAGCCAACCGGCCCCGGCTACGTCGGCCTGATCGAGGCTCAGTGGGCGATTCGCACGGCGACCGCCACCGGCATCCCGGAGCGCGCGGTGCTGGCCTACGCCGGCGCCGTCGTGCGCAGCGCAGAAGTCACCCCTGACTGTGGGCTCGGCTGGAACACTCTGGCCGCCATCGGGCTGGTCGAAAGCGATCACGGCCGGCATGCCGGCTCGAGCATCGGCGCTAATTTTCAGGTCACGCCGCCCATTTTCGGCGTGATCCTCGACGGGGGTGACACCGCCAACATTCCGGACACCGATGGCGGGGCGATCGACGGCAACGCGCAGTACGACCGGGCGGTCGGCCCGATGCAGATCATTCCGCGCACGTGGGCGAGCTGGCCCTCCGACGGCAACGGCGACGGCGTCGGTGACCCGCAGAACATCGCGGATGCCGCGGTCGCCGCCGCGAATTACCTCTGCAATGCCAGCAAGGGCATGAACACCGCCGCCGGGTGGCATGCCGGGATCGCCGCCTATAACGCGGGTGACAACTATCTGACGCGCATCCGGGCGGCGGCGCAGCGCTACGCGGACGAGTCGCGCTGAGCTACGGCGCTGGCATACGGCGCTGCCCTATGGCGTCGGCCGCGACGCTGTGCGGCGCTGCCCTATGGCGTCGGCCGCGACGTGCTCGAGCGCACGATGAGCTCGAACGGCAGCGCGGTGTTGGTGCCGCCCGTGCGGTGGCCGGGGTGAAGCTGGTCCATGACGATATCTACGGCCATTCTGCCCTGCAGCGCCGGAAACTGGGCGATCGTCGTCAGGCCGAAGAATTCAGACAGCTCGTGGTCGTCGATGCCGATCACCGAGACGTCGTCGGGCACATGCAGGCCGAGGTCACGCGCGGCAAGAATGGTGCCGATCGCCATCTCGTCGGATGCCGCAAAAACCGCCGTCGGCCTCTTGCGGGGGTTGCCCAACAGCTGCTTCGCCGCCGCGTAGCCGCCCTGCAGCGTGAAATCCGCGGCCTGAAAAAGCTCGGGATCCGGTGCGATACCGGCCGCCGTCAGCGCGGCTTGATACCCACCACGCCGTTTCGCCGGGATGTGAAAATCCATTTCAGACGCGCTGTTGCCGCCGATGAGAGCGATGACCCGGTGGCCCAACGAGAGCAGGTGCTCGGTCGCCAGCCGTGCGACCGCCTCGTCGTCAATGCTGAGGGTGCGCACCCCGAGGATCGAGCCGCCGACACCCACGATCGGCTTGTCGAGGTCATGGAGGCGGCCGACCTCGTTCTCGGTGAGGTCCAGCGCGATGGCGATGACGGCATCCACTCGCTTGCGCAGCAGGAAGTGCTCAAAGACACTGCGCCGCTCGTCGCCCCCGCCGCCCAGGTTGTAAAGGGTGAGGTCGTAGCCGTGGCTGAGCAGAGCGCTTTCGGCACCCTCGAGCACCGCGCCGTAGAACCACCGATTGAGGAACGGGATGACCACTCCCACGTTCTTCGTGCGGCCCGTGGCCAGGCTCGACGCGTTCGACGAGACCACGTACTCAAGCTCGAGAGCGGCCGCGAGCACGCGCGTGCGCGTCGCCTCGGAGACGTGCCCGTTTCCGCTGAGGGCGCGCGACACGGTGGCGGTAGAGACGCCGGCAAGCTGCGCCACCTCATTGATTCCGGGCATGAGATTGACCTTCCTTGGTCGAGGTGATCCTACCGGCGCGCCGCGGCCTGTTTTGGCCGTTGGTATCGGAGCGCCCCGCCAGCTTGTATTCTTATGCAGCACGTTCGGACAGGTGATTACACGTGGTCGGAAGTGCCTCGGCAAGTTACCCAAGCGGCCAAAGGGATCTGACTGTAAATCAGACGTTTTCAACTTCGGGGGTTCGAATCCCTCACTTGCCACCACATTTCGAGTCGCGACATCGGTCACATCTGAGTCGCGACATGTCACTTAGTAAGTCCCTGACCATCGGCCGGGGACTTTCTGCGTGTTGCGCCAGTAGCTGTGGTCGGGAGGGGCTAGTTGTCAGTTGCGCCCCTGAAACCTCAGGGGCGTAGCCAACCAGCGGCCGCGGAACGGGGCGCGGGAGGCGATCACATCCCTACGCGGGAGGAGCGCTGAACTTGCGTGAACCATTGCCTGATCCAACCCGTGAGGACGGTTCACACGACGGCACTAGCATTGTCCTGTCGGGTGCAGCAGGCCTTTAACCCGACCGCTGGCCCTACGCGCGCCCGCACACCCGAAAAGTTTCTCTTCAATGATGATTGGATCTACTTGTGACCGATGAAGGCCTGACTGAGTATTCAACGGGGCAGAAGTTTCCGGGCCGAATCGGTCGCACCGGCGGAATCGACTCCGGCCTGGCCGCGGGTGGTCAAGGCCTCGCCGGGGGCGCCAAACGTGGTCTTCGTGGTTCTCGACGACGTCGGCTTCGGTCAGCTTGGGGCATACGGCGCGCCGATTCGAACGCCCAACTTTGATCGGCTGGCGGCGAACGGGCTCACCTACACGAACATGCACACCACCGCGCTGTGCTCGCCAACCCGCTCGTGCGTGCTCACCGGGCGCAACCATCACTCCAACGCGATGAGCTCGATTACCGAGATCTCGTTGGGGTACCCGGGGTCGAACGGTAACATCCCGTTCGAGAACGGGTTTTTGTCCGAAATTCTGAGCAAGCAGGGTTACGCGACCTTCGGGCTGGGTAAGTGGCACCTGTCGCCGGCGGAACAGACCAGCGCGGCCGGCCCCTTCGACCGCTGGCCGACCGGTCGCGGTTTCGACAAGTTTTACGGCTTCCTCGGTGGAGACAGCTCGCAGTACTACCCCGAGCTCGTTCGCGGCACCGAGCAAGTCGAGCCGCCCAGCACTCCCGAAGAGGGATACCACCTCACCGAGGATCTGGTGAAGACCTCCATCGGTTACATCGCCGACCTGAAACAACTCGACCCGGACAAGCCCTTCTTCCTCTACCTTGCGACGGGGGCGGCTCATACCCCGCACCATGTGCCCAAGGAGTGGTCAGACGCGTACGCCGGGGAGTTTGACGATGGCTGGGAGGCGTATCGCGCCAAGACTTTCGCCCGCCAGATCGAGCTGGGAATCATCCCAGAAGGCACGCTGCTGTCTGGCCATGACCCCGATGTTCAGCGGTGGTCCGACTGCAGCGCCGACGAACAGCGCCTCTACGCGCGGTTCATGGAGGTTTTTGCGGGCTTCATCACGCACACCGACCACCACATCGGCCTCCTTCTCGATTTCCTTGAGCGCATTGGTGAGCTCGACAACACGATCGTGATGCTTATTTCGGACAATGGGGCCAGCGCCGAAGGCGGGCCGACCGGGTCAACCAATGAGAACAAATTTTTCAACTGGGTGCCCGACGACCTCCAAGAGAATCTGGCGGCCATCGACGAGCTCGGCGGTCCGGGGATGTACAACCACTACCCCTGGGGTTGGGCGTGGGCTGGCGACACTCCGCTGCGGCGCTGGAAGCGCGAGACCTACCAGGGCGGCACCACCGACCCGTTTATCGTGCAGTGGCCCGCCGGCATCAGCGCCCGCGGGCAGGTGCGCCGCCAATACGCGCATGCCATCGACATGGTGCCGACCATCCTCGAATCGCTCGGCGTGACCCCGCCGGAGGCGATCAACGGCTATTCGCAGGCCGACATTGAGGGAACGAGCTTCGCCTACTCGTTCGATGACGCCGAAGCGGCTTCCCGGCACACCACCCAGTATTTCGAGATGTTCGGGCATCGGGCGATCTACCACGACGGCTGGCGGGCGGTCTGCCCCGTGCCCGGCCCCTCGTTCGCCGAGGCGGGGATGCCGTTCGGGGCGATGGAGCTGACCCAAGAAAAACTCGACGTACTCGATTCGACCGCGTGGGAGCTCTACCGCGTCGACTCGGACTTCTCGGAAACAGATGACGTCGCCGCGCAGAATCCCGAAAAACTGAAAGAGATGATTGCGCTGTGGTACTCGGAGGCCGAGCGCTATCAGGTGTTCCCGATCGATGCCAGCGCCCAGCAGCGGCTCCTGGTGAATCGGCCGCAGCTGGCCGCACCCCGCACCACGTTTGTCTACTGGCCGCACACCTCGGCGGTTCCGGAGAATGCGGCGGTTCGCGTGCTGAATCGTGCCCACAGCATCACGGCTCGGGTCGTCATCCCCGAGACCGGTGCCGAGGGGGTTCTGCTGGCGCACGGCGGCAACACCGGCGGCTACACGCTCTGGGTGCAGGACGGCACATTGCACTACGTGCACAACTATGTCGGCATCGAAGAATTCCACGTGGAATCTGATCGCCCGGTACCGAGCGGTGCTGTGCGGCTGCGGTTCGAGTTTGAACCCACCGGAGCGCCGGACGTTGCCAACGGAAAGGGTGCGCCCGGTCGGGCCCAGCTCTACATCGACGATGAGCTCGTCGGCCAGACCGACTTGCCCCACACCGTGCCCCTGTTGGTGAGCCTGGCGGAAGGCCTGACCTGCGGCCGGAATGGGGGTTCCTCGGTATCGGCCCGATATGCGCCGCCGTTCGAGTTCACCGGGACACTACTCGACGTGACCGTCGACGTGAGCGGTGAGGATCTCATCGAAGACGATCAGGCGCGGATCGCCTACCTGCTGTCGCGCCAGTGATGCCTCGCCAGTGATGCCCCGCTCATGATCGTAATTGCGGGCGGGCGTTTTCTCATGGGAGCGACCGGCTTCTACAGCGACGAAGGCCCCATCGTCGAACGCACGGTGCGGGCCTTCGAGCTGGACGAGCATCCCGTCACCAACCGGCAATTCGCCGAGTTCGTCGACGCAACCGGCTATCTGACGGTGGCCGAGCGACCGTTGAACGGGAAAGACTACCCGGGCGTGGCTGTAGAGGATCTCCTGCCGGGCGCGCTGGTCTTCCGGCCCACGGATGGCCCGGTCGGGTTGGGCGACTGGCGCCAGTGGTGGCGCTGGCAGGTGGGCGCCTCGTGGCGTCATCCATCCGGCCAGGGATCTGACCTCAGCGGCAAAGAAAATCACCCGGTGGTGCAGGTCTCATTCGAAGATGCGGAACGCTTCTCGAGCTGGGCGGGTAAGCGCCTGCCGAGCGAGGCCGAATGGGAGTTCGCCTGCCACGGCGGTGGGCGGGGAACCGATTTTGCCTGGGGCGACAAACCGACCGTCGACGGCCGACTGATGGCCAACACCTGGCAGGGCCGCTTTCCCTACCTGAACACGGGAGCGGCGGGCTGGGTCGGCACCTCACCGGTCGGGACTTTCGCGCCCAACGGTTTCGGGCTGGTCGACATGATCGGAAATATCTGGGAATGGACGAGCGACTACTACTCGTCTCGGCATGACTCGGCGGTGCCGCAGCTCGATTCAATGGCGGGATGCCAATGCGGCCCAGGGAAGCCGCCCAGCGCGCGAGCTGAACCGCTTGACCAACGCGCGGCGGGCAGCGCAGAGCCCGGCAGCACCATCCCGAGGCGCGTCACCAAGGGCGGCTCGCACTTGTGCGCCCGGAATACTGCCTGCGCTACCGGCCGGCGGCCCGCTCCCCGCAGGCCGAGGACTCCGCCACCACCCATATCGGGTTTCGCTGCGCTCGTTAGCGATAACGGGTGGCCAGGGCCGGCGCGGTCGACGGGCAGAGAGTTCAACGGTCACGAGGGGCGCAGGCGCATCAAGGGGTGCGACAGGCTCGCTGGTGGGCCGAATCGGGGCGGTCCGACCGCCCATAGGCTTACCGAGTGCCCCATAACGACCTGCTGACCATCGCCCGTGACATCGCGCTGCGGGCCGGTGAGCTGGCAAAACAGCGCCGTTCCGAGGGCGTGTCGGTGGCGGCATCCAAGACCTCCTCGGTCGATATCGTTACAGAAGCCGACCGCGAGACGGAGGCTTTCATCAGGGCTGCGCTCGCCGAGGTGCGCCCCGATGACGGTTTTTACGGCGAGGAAAGCGCGGCCGAGACGGGATCGAGCGGGTTGACCTGGATCGTGGATCCCATCGATGGCACCGTGAACTTTTTGTACGGCATCCCGCACTATGCGGTGAGCATCGCGGTCGTCGAGGGGGAGCCCGACCCCTTGACCTGGACGGCGCTGGCCGGCTGCGTCGTCAACCCGGCTTTGGGTGAGGTCTTCACCGCGCGCCTCGGGGGTGGCGCATTTCTCGGCGACCAGCCGATTCGTGCTGCTGCGAGCGTCGATCTCTCGCAGGCCCTGGTGGCCACCGGCTTCGCCTACGACTCCGAGATGCGCGGCGTTCAGGGGCGACTGGTGGCCGGGCTGCTGCCGCTCGTGCGTGACATTCGTCGTCAGGGCACAGCGTCGCTTGACCTGAGTTTCGTCGCCTGCGGTCGCCTGAATGCATACTTCGAGCGCACCCTCAACCCGTGGGATCACGCCGCAGGAGCCCTCATCGCGCGCGAAGCGGGTGCATTAGTGACCGGTCTGGATGGTCTCCCGCCGAGCCGTGATTTCATTTTGGCCGGGCATCCGGATGTCGCGGCTCGCCTCGAGCAGACCCTCAGGCAGCTCGGCCTTTAAGCCGTCCGTGCCCCGAAAGTGTCTGCGCCGGGTAAAATCGATCCGTGTCACTTTCCGGCGGAGCTCCCCTGACCCGTCGCGAAGTGCGCGCCAGGCGAGATCCTGTCGCCATACGCACAGTGCTGAATCGGCCGAAAAAGCGCCGAACCCGGGGTTCCGCGGTGGTCTCTTTAGCCGCGCTTCTGGCCGTGGGTGGGCTGGTTGTGGCCGGGTCGGTGCCCGCGAGCCTGTTCGCGGCCGACGGCGCATCCCTCGCCTCTGCGACGGCGGCCGAGGCGACGACCGCAGAGGTCGAGACCGCGAAGGTGCCGCTGCAGCACCTGGCGGTCGACGATAACGTGGCGGCGGTGGCGCCGGTTCGCGACACCTTCAACACCACCTCGTATGCCGAACAGTTGCGTCTGAAATTTGCCAACTACGGCGGCAGTTTTTCGGCAACGACCGGTGCCGTGCGCTGGCCGTTCCCCTATACGGTTCCGATCACCGACGGCTTCGGCATGCGATCGGCCGCCATCTCGGGCCGGCCGATGCATAACGGGGTCGATTTCGTGCCCGGTGTCGGCACCGCGATCTTTGCGATCGCCGACGGGGTGGTCACTTTCCACCAGGAGGAGACCGGCGGCCTGGGCAATAACGTGATGATCCACCACGAGATTCAGGGCAACAATATCGATAGCGTCTACGCGCACATGCAGTACGGGTCGAGCCCGCTCAAGGTTGGCGATGCGATCAAGGTCGGAGACTTCATCGGCCTGGTGGGGGACACCGGTACGGCTTCTGGGGCCCACCTGCACTTTGAGCTGCACATCGACAAGATCCCGGTCGATCCGTTTGCGTGGCTGAAGGCGAACGCGACGAACTAGCGGCGGAATTCTCGGCTGGTCACGCAGCGCCCCGGCAAGCTAATGTTTACACAAACGTTACCTGCACTCGCCTGAGGCCGTGCTTTCGACGCCCGAAGGATGTGGCCAGCGACTTGATCGCTTGTCACCTTTTAGAGGAGTGCTAATGGGTTCATCTGTGCGCTGCGTCGCGTCGTGCCCTGCCTCCTTTTCGGTCGGCGGCCAGTGATTTCGGATGGCCAACCCCTGACCCGCAGGGAGGCGCGTGAACTCGAGGCGCGCCGTGCGCCCCTCGCGAAGCGGGCGCGCGGCAGCAGGGAGCGGCCGCGTCGCAGCAGCAGGGCTCGACCCGCGGCCGCACCGCCGCACCGGCGGGTAAAGGGTCCTTCGAAGTTTCTTTCCCTGATCGCGATGCTGTTTGCCGGCGCGCTACTCGTGGGCACCTCGCTACCGGCGAATGCTTTCATCGTCGAGGGGCTCCCGCTCGCATCCGCGTCGACCGGCACGGAATACGCCGCGACCGTGGGTCAAGCGGCGACGGTGGCCCCACAGACCATGGCTGTTTCCGCCGATGCCGACCCCTCGGTAATCAGCCGCGATAGCTTCAGCGTGATCTCCTACCAGCAGCGCATGGCGGAGGCCTACGGCAAGCGCGCCTACTCGTTTACGCCCACGACGGGTTATATCCGTTGGCCCTTTCCGTACTCGGTCCCGATCACCGACGGGTGGGGCCCCCGCGTCTCTCCCTGCCGCGGATGCTCCACTTTTCATCAGGGGGTCGACTTCGTGCCGGGCGTCGGCACTCCGATCTACGCGATCGCTGATGGCATCGTTACGGAGCACAGCGGCGACACCAGCTTCGGGAGTTACGGCAACAACGTGGTCATCCAGCACGCGATCCCCGGCCAAAATAT
>JANXTJ010000025.1 GCA_025352485.1 Salinibacterium sp. | reverse complement strand
GGAGTTTCGGATGTCGGCGCGCGCGCGACTATTCGTCCCCGTTCTTGTCTCGCTGCTGCTTCAAGTACCCCCGAGCCTGTACCTGTTCATGCAGCTGCGCGCACCGCTATCGCTGTTGACCACGATCCTGGCCGTGGTTGGCGCCCTGGCGCTGCTGATGGTGCGTCGCTTTCCCGGCCCCGTGGTGTTGTTCGTTTCCGGGATCGCCTGCGCCGACTTTGTCATCGCCGGTCAGTCGTTCGGCCCGCCCTATCTGGCGCTGGCTTTCGCGATCATCCTGTCGATCGTGCACGGTGCCCGAATCTGGGCGTGGATTTCGGTGGGCGCCTTCTGGATCGGCACCATCACGGTGGGGCTGCTGCTCGGGGCCAACTGGCACCCGGCCCGGATCGCGATTTCCACCCTGGGGATTCTGGTCACCTTCGGTGTCGGCGAGGCGGTGCGGGCCCGCCGCGAAAATATCGAGCGCTACCAGCGGGCGCTAGCCCAGCGCCGCCAAACGGAGGTGCAGGCCGAGCGGGTGCGTATCGCCCGCGAACTGCACGACGTGCTGGCGCATTCCCTGAGCCAGATCAACGTGCAGGCCAGCGTCGGCCTGCACCTGATGGATAAGCAACCGGCGAAGGCAAAAGAGGCACTGTCGGGCATCAAAGAGACCTCCAAAACCGCGCTCGACGAGGTGCGTTCCGTGCTCGGTATTCTGCGTGCTGAGGGAGGCCAAAATCCGAGCGCCCCGCTCGTGCCTGAGCCAGACCTGTCGCGGCTGGCGGGACTGGCGGCATCCGTCACCGCACAGGGTGTCGAGGTGAGCCTGCTCAACGGCCTTGCGGACGCGCCCAAGGCCGTGCAGCTCGCGATCTATCGCATCGCACAGGAGTCGCTGACCAACGTCGTGCGGCACGCTCACGCGACCGCGGCGAGCGTCACCGTGGGCATCGCTGGCGGCAGCTATGTCGTGACCGTCGCCGATAATGGCAGCGGCATCGACGGCACTGAGCCGGACACCGGCCGTGGCCTGCTGGGCATGCGCGAGCGTGCCGAACTGCTCGGCGGTACCCTCGAAACCGGCCGCGCCGCCGCTGGCGGGCTGCAGGTCACCGCACGGATACCGCTGCACGACACGAACACGGGAGTTCTCGCGAGATGATCCGGGTAGCAATCGCCGACGACCAACAACTCATCCGGGCCGGATTCCGCAGCCTGCTCGAAGCGGAACCCGACATCGAAATCGTGGGGGAGGCCGGCAGCGGTGCCGAAGCGGTCGCGCTCGTCATCGCGACGCGACCCGATGTGGTGCTCATGGACATCCGGATGCCCGATGGCGACGGTCTATGGGCCACCGAGCAAATCGCCTCGAAGCCAGAGTTGAAAAACACCCATATCGTCATCGTCACGACGTTTGAGCTCGATGAATACGTGGGCAGGGCAATCCGTGCGGGGGCCAGCGGATTCCTGGTGAAAGACACAGAGCCGGAGGAGTTCATCCGAGCCGTGCGCGTTGTCTCCGCGGGGGACGCCCTGCTCAGTCCCGGCGTCACCAGGCGGCTGCTCGAGCGAATTTCCGGCGAACTACGTGAGGCGCCTGACGCCAGTCAACTGAGCGTCATTACCGAGCGCGAGCGCGAGGTGCTCGGGCTGGTCGGCCATGGCCTGACCAACGATGAGATCGGCACGGCACTGTTTCTCAGCCCGCTCACCGCCAAGACACACGTGTCGCGGATCATGTCTAAGCTCGGCGCGCGCGACCGCGTACAGCTCGTCGTGATCGCCTACGAGACCGGTCTGGTGCGCGCGGGCCGGGACGGCGCTGGTGTCGGTACGGAGAGCGCGGGCCGGTAGAGTCTGCCTTCGAGCCCGCGCCGCGGGGGAGGGGGTTCGTCCGTGAGTACCGCCCGCAGTTCCCAGCACAAAGCGGCAATCCGCGCCAGCGTCGCGGTGGGCATCGCGGTCTCCGCCTACGGCATCTCCTTCGGTGCGCTCGCGGTGACCGCCGGCCTCGACATCGTGCAGACCTGCGTGCTGAGCCTGCTGATGTTCTCGGGTGGGTCACAGTTCGCGGTGATCGGTATTCTGGCGTCCGGCGGCACGGCTGCGGGTGTCGCCGCCATCGCCAGTAGCACGCTACTCGGCACTCGAAACGCGCTGTATGCGATTCGGATGGCTCCCGTCGTCGGTGGCCGCTGGCCGCGCACGCTGCTGGCCGCGCACTGGACGATCGACGAATCGACGGCCGTGTCGGCGGCGCAGACCACCCCCGAAGGCCAGCGTGCGGGATTCTGGTGGACCGGAGCCATCATCTACCTGGGCTGGAACCTGGCGACGCTAATCGGCGCGCTGATCGGCAATCTGCTCGGTGACGTGAGCCAGTACGGTTTGGATGCCGCGGCCGCCGCCGCCTTCCTCGGCCTCATCTGGCCCCGCCTCAAGTCGATGCAGCCGATCGCCGTCGCAGTGGGAGCGGCCGTGGTTGCCGCCCTGCTCACCCCGGCGTTACCGCCCGGACTCCCGGTGCTGGCGGCCGCGCTGGTCGCCGTGGTCGTCGGCCTCACCAATTGGCTCGGCCCGAAAGATCCGCTGCCGGCAATGCAGCAGCTCGACCTCGGGGAAGACGGGTTTCCGTGACCAGCTGGCAGATCATCATCCTCGCCTCTATTGCGGTGTTCGCGCTCAAGTTGGCGGGCTATCTCGTGCCGCCCAGCCTGCTCGAGCGCCCCCGCCCTGCGCGAATCGCCAACCTGATGACCGTGGCGCTTCTCGCGGCGCTGATTGTGGTGCAGACGCTGGGGGCTGGCACTCGGATCGTGTTCGACGCGCGAGTTCCTGCCCTGATCGTGGCGGCGGGGCTGCTCGCGGTGCGGGCACCCTTCATCGTGGTGGTGGCAGCGGCCGCGACCACCGCGGCGCTCATCCGGCTGCTGACCTGAGGATCGGCGGCTAGTCCTCGAGGTGATCGGTGCCCGGTAGCCAGGACAGGCCGGGCTCGCCCCAGCCCTTTTTCTTGATGCTCTTGGCGACGGCTTTTGCCGGCGCGTGGGCCAGCCGGTCGGCGTAGAGAACACCGTCGAGGTGGTCGTACTCGTGCTGGAAGATGCGGGCCAGCCAACCCTCCGCTTTGATCTCGTATGGCCGCTGGTCGAGGTCAATCGCGCGCAGCGTCGCCAGCGGCGCCCGTCGCAACCCGAATCGCTCACCGGGCAGCGAGAGGCAGCCTTCCGACTCGTCATCCTCGTCAGGGTCGCCAATCGGGGTGGGGCTCAACCAGAGTTCGGGATTGATGGCGACACCCCGATAGAGCGTGTCGGTGTCATCCGTCCAGTGAAAAACGAAGAGCCGAAGGCCAACGCCGACCTGGGGGGCCGCCAACCCCACGCCGGGTGCTTCCGTCATCGTGTCAAACATGTCCGCGACGAGCCGGGTGAGGGCCTCGTCGAAAACGGTGACGGGTTGCGCGACCTCGTGCAGCACGGGATCGCCGGTAATCAGGATGGGAAGAACGGCCATTCACCCAGAATATCGGGCCGCAAAAGGGTAGATTCGACGAGTGCCGCCGGAACTCACTTTCATCAGCAGCCAGCTGGACCTTCCGACCACGTCAGGGATCGGCATCTTGCTGGCCGTGATCGCGGCCGTCATCCTGGCCATCGGCACCCAGTTTCAACACCACGGGGTCACGCGCGTCAACGCGGCGTCTGCGGGCCAAACTCACACCGGGCTCAGTCTCCGTCAGCTTCGGGCACTGCTGGGCCGGCCCTCTTGGGTGATTGGCACCCTCCTGTTGGGCGTCGCAATGGTGCTTCAGCTCACCAGCCTGAGTTTTGCGCCCCTCATTGTGGTTCAGCCGCTGGGCGCCGTCGCTCTGGTGGTCACCGCGATCGTCAACTCCCGGGTCACGAAGGTACCGCTCGACCGGGTCGATATCCGCTCGATCGTGATCGCGGTGCTGGGCGTCGGCTGTTTCGTAGCGATCGCCGCATTCTTTGGGCAGTCGCATCCGATTACCGCAACCCAGCTCGCGACGGTGTTGGTTCTACTCGCGATCGTGCTCGCGGCCTTCATCACTCTCTTCATCATGATGCGCCAGCGCAAGCCGCGGCCCATTTTTTACGTGATCGCCGCCGGGGTGCTGTTCGGTTTCGTGGTGACGCTCGCCAAGGTCGTGATTGACAGGGTGAAGACGATTGCGGTGGGCGATTTTCAGGTCGATGCCACCGACATCCTCACCCTGATGTGCCTCGTGGGGCTGGCAGCGGCTGGCCTGCTCGGCACTTATTTCGTGCAGACAGCGCACTCGTCGAACCCGCCGGATATTGTGGTCGCCGGGCTCACCGTGATCGACCCGCTGGTCGCGGTATCTATTGGCATCGTGGTGCTCGGTGAGGCGGCAGGGGCGCCGGTCTGGGCGATCATCGCCTTTGCCGTGGCGGCCGCGGCTGCCATCTACGGGGTGATCTCGCTGTCGCGCAATAATCCGCGCCTCAGCATCGAATCACCGCTCGCCGACGCGGCCCCGCTGCGCCCTTAGGGTACGTTGTACCGCGTGCCAGACGCCGCCAGACATTCGCCCCACGAGGGCAAACCTCGCCTCAAAATTTTGATAGGGGCCGACACGTTCTGGCCGGAGATCAACGGTGCGGCCAGCTTCATAGCCCGACTGGCGGCGGGGCTCGTCGAGCGTGGCCACGACGTGCACGTCGCGGCACCCTCGTTCTCGAACACCAAACTGGGTGCTCGCACCGAGGAGCACGAGGGTCAGAGGATGACCGTGCATCGGATCTATTCGTGGCGATGGTATCCCCATCCCTGGCTGCGGTTTTCGTTGCCGTGGCGCATCAAGCAGAACAGCGCCAAGATTCTCGACCTGATCGAACCGGACGTGGTGCATTTCCAGTCGCACGTCATTATCGGGCGAGGCTTGACCATCGAAGGTGCCAAGCGCGGCATCCGGCTGATTGGCACCAACCACGTCATGCCCGAGAATCTCCTCGAGTACACCGCGATTCTGCCGCCGTTTCTGAAGCCCAAGGCGATCCAGATGGCCTGGAATGCCGCGGCCCGTTCCTTCGGTCGTGCCGAGCGGGTCACGACCCCCACCGAGCGCGCCGCCGAGTACCTCGAGGCACACACGTCGGTGAAGAATGTGCTCGCTATTTCGTGCGGGCTCGACACCGGGCAGTACGTCCCGAACATGGATCTGGATAAGCCCAACCTCATTGTGTTTCTGGGCCGCATGGTCGTCGAGAAGAACATCGACAAGCTCCTGCGGGCCTTCGCGACGCTTGATCCCGCACTGGATGCCCGGCTCGAGCTTGTCGGCGGTGGCGACCAGGAGAACGCCCTGAAGGCCCTCGCGAGCAGCCTGGGCGTTTCCGCCCGGGTGAAGTTCACCAGCTACGTCGACGAGTCCTACCTGCGCAAAGCGCTGCAGCGCGCGAAAGTCTTCGCGATGCCGTCGACGGCCGAACTGCAGTCCATTTCAACGATGGAAGCGATGGCCAGCGGCCTGCCCATCGTGGGAGCAGACGCCATGGCACTGCCGCACCTGATTCATGATGGCGAGAACGGTTACCTGTTCGAGCCCGGCAATGTTGCAGAACTGGCCGAGAAGCTCACGAAGGTGCTCACGCTGCCGAACGACGAGCTGTTGGCGTTTAAGCAGGAGAGCGTGCGGATCGTGCAAATGCATGACATTCAGCGCACCCTAGACACTTTTGAGAGCCTCTACCGCGGCGAGCCGGTGTCGGCGGGCGTCGGCTCCCCGGCCAAGAGCAAGACGCCGCGCTAGTTCGCGTTCGGCGTGCTGGGGGCAGTTCGGCGGCGATGCGGCGTTAGTCGGCGTTCGTTGCGGCCAGCGCTCGGGCGAACCGCTCTAGGCTCAGCTCGAGCTGTGAATCGAGGAAGCGCTGCTGGAGCGCTTCGGCAACGTCGCTGACGCTGCCCTGCGAGATGTCGCCGCGCGTTTGCGCGATGATCCCTTCGATCTTGTCATCGTCGGTTGCCGAATCTTGACCGCCCTGCACTGGTTCTGTGCTCATACTCATTGAGCGTACATTGCCGTATGGCCACCTACGTGGGCGCGGACGGCAGCGCTCTCTACTATGACGACCGCGGCAGCGGCGAAGCTCTCATCTATTTGGGCGGTGGCCCTGGCCGCCACCCGGACTACCTCGCCGACTTCGGGGGAGCAGGCGTGGGCTACCGCACGGTCGTGCCGCACCTTCGCAGTGTGGGGATGTCGCCGGTCCCGCTTGACCCTCAGCTCGGCTCTTCCTGGCATCAGGCCTACGACCTGGAGGCGCTTCGTGAGCAGCTCGGGGTCGAGCGTGTGGTGATCGTGGCCCACTCCGCTGGCACGCGACTAGCGCTGGCTTATGCGAGCCAATATCCCGGCAGGATCGCCGGTCTCGTCTTGGTCACCCCGCCCGCCGACAACCTTGTCGATGTCGCACCAGACAGCGCCGAGATTCGTGCGCGACGTGCGGGCGAGCCCGGCTACGCGCGAGCGCTGGAGATCTTGCTAACCGGGCCGCGCCTCACCAGCGACGACGAGCAGACCGCGTGGGGGCGCGGCAGCGCCGCTGTTGGCTACGCGTCGTGGGGCGAAACCGAACGCGCTCACGCGCGGCTCGGCAGCTGGAGTTACCGAGCCTCCGTTGATTTCCGTAGCGTCGACCCGCCCGTCGATCTCGCGACACGGCTGGGCCGAGTGAGAGCACCGGTGCTGGTCATCGCCGGGTCGGAGGATGGGCTCACCGGCATGGCGCCGGTGGTGGCCGTCGCTCAGATCTTCGAGCGTGGAAGCTCAGCCATCATCGAGCAGGCGGGGCACTACCCGTGGATCGAACGGCCCGCAGAGTTTCTCGCGGTGGTGAAACCGTTCATCGCCGCAGTCGCGGCCTCGGGCTGATTCGGCGATCCGGTAGGTTGCTCTAGTAACCACGCGCGCTCTCGGGCGCGCTTGGGGCGGTAGCTCAGCTGGTTAGAGCACCCGGCTCATAACCGGGTAGTCGCGGGTTCAAGTCCCGCCCGCCCTACCGATGTGGGGAGTCGAGACATCGTTGATAGCTGGTGTCGGCAAAGTTTGGCGCCGCCGTCGCCCGGCAATAACCTACTCAGTGGTGCTGGGCCGTTGGTGCGTCTCAGGCTGCGGTGCGTGCCCGGGC
>JANXTJ010000014.1 GCA_025352485.1 Salinibacterium sp. | reverse complement strand
TTTCAGCGACTGCCCGCCACCCCCACCGGCGCTATCGCCGCTCGAAGCCTCACCTACTGGTCTCGCGATGCCCGGTATCGGGTGGCCTTCGTCGTCATCCCGATCGTGCCGATCATCATGGTCGCGGCCCTCGTCGTCGGCGGGGTTCCGTGGGCGTTCATCGCGTGGCTCCCGGTGCCGGTGATGGCGCTGTTTCTCGGCTGGTCTCCGCACAATGACCTCGCCTACGACAGCACCGCCTTCTGGATTCATGTCGCGGCCAACACCTCTGGCAGGGCCGATCGCTGGGGGCGGTTGGTTCCCGCGTTGGCGATCGGCGTGCCGCTCGTGCTCGTCGGAAGCGTCGTCACCGTGATCATCTCAGGGCAGTGGATGACGCTGCCGGCACTGATCGGCCTGAGCGCGTGCATCCTGCTCGTCGGCCTCGGCATCTCTAGCGTCATCTCGGCCGCGTTCCCCTACCCCGTGGTTCGCCCGGGGGACAGCCCGTTCGCGCAGCCGCAGTCGACGGATGCCGCCGGCGCCGTCGTGCAGTCAATCTCGTTCTTCGCGACCGCGATCTCGGCCACCCCCGTGGTGCTCATCGCGCTCCTGCTCGGGTCGGCGTCGCCGCTCTGGTACCTCGTTGCGCTGGCTGTGGGGCTGGCTATCGGCGCTCTGGTGCTGGTGTTGGGCGTGCGAATCGGTGGAGCCATTGTCAACCGCCGGGCGCCAGAGCTGCTCGCCTTTACCCTGCAGAACTGAGACCGCTAGCCGGTAGAATCTGCCCATGGCTGATTCCGACGGTGCCCCGCTTCAGGGCGGTAGTACCGACACCCTCGACCGCGAACTCGAAGAACTCGTTAACCAAGTCAATGTCGAAGAGGGCGATCACGAGCGCTTTTCGCACTACGCCCCGAAGAACAAGATCATGGAGTCCGCGCTCAGCGGCAAGCCGGTGCTCGCCCTGTGCGGCAAGCTCTGGGTGCCGGGGCGCGACCCCGAGAAGTTTCCCATCTGTCCGAGCTGCAAAGAGATTTACGAGAACCTCAAGTGACTAATTACCTCTCCGACCTGTACATCGACGGGCAGTGGAGGGCCGGTTCTGAGGGCAAGACCTTCGCGGTTCTCGACCCGTCTGACGGCTCAGAGCTTGCCCAGTTCGCGATCGCGACGGAGGCCGATTGCCTGGCCGCTGTCGACGCCGCAGACCGAGCAGCGGCCGGCTGGGCGGCGTTGGCCCCACGAGCGCGCTCTGAGATCCTGCGCTCGGCCTTCGACATCTTGACGGCGGAGCGCGAAGTGTTCGCCGAGATCATGGTGCGCGAGAACGGCAAGGCGTTCGCCGATGCCCTCGGCGAGGCCGATTATTCGAAAGAATTCTTCCGCTGGTTTGCGGAAGAGGCCGTGCGGATCCCTGGTGACTTCCGGATGTCGCCGGCCGGTGACAAGCGCATCATCGTCACGCGTCAACCGATCGGGGTCTCCCTGCTGGTGACGCCGTGGAACTTCCCGGCCGCGATGGCGACCCGCAAGCTTGCCCCTGCGCTGGCCGCTGGCTGCACCGTGGTGCTCAAGCCCGCCCGCGAAACCCCGCTGACCGCCGCCTACGTGGTGCGCGTGCTCGAACGCGCGGGGGTGCCGGCCGGTGTCGTCAACCTCGTCACCCCTGTTCCCACCGGCCCGGCGGTTGCCGCCATGATTCACCACCCCGCGGTGCGCAAACTGTCGTTCACCGGCTCGACAGAGGTCGGCCGCATTCTGCTGCAGACGGCGGCGGAGAGCGTCGTCAACACGTCAATGGAGCTCGGCGGCAACGCCCCGTTCCTCGTGCTGCAGGGCGCCAATGTCGCCGGTGCCGTCGAGGCCGCGGTTGTCGCGAAGATGCGCAACGGCGGTTCGGCCTGCACCTCCGCTAACCGGTTCTACGTACACAGCTCGCTGGCGGCAGAATTCTCCGAGCAACTGGTCGCGGCCATGGGCGCGTACACGGTCGGCCCCGGCATCGACACGGCAAACAAGCTCGGCTCGCTCGTGTCGCTCGACGAACGCGACAAGGTGGCCGACCTGGTCAGCACCGCCGTCGCGGAGGGCGCGCGAATCGTCTTGGGCGGGCAGAAGCTGCCGGGTGGGGCATTCTACCAGCCGACGGTTCTCACCGATGTGAAGCACGGCTCGACGATCAACCAGACGGAGATCTTCGGCCCTGTGGCCGCGATTGTCACGTTCGACAACGAGGATGACGCCATCCGGATGGCCAACGACACCATCTTCGGGCTGATCGCCTACGTCTACGGTGAGCCGGATGCCGCGTTCCGCGTGGCCCAGCGCATCGATGCCGGCATGGTCGCTGTCAACCGCGGCGTGATCAGCGACCCGGCCGCCCCCTTCGGCGGCATGAAACAGTCAGGGCTGGGGCGCGAGGGCGGCTCAGAGGGCATCCTCGAGTTCCTCGAGGAGAAGTACATCGCCATAGCGCCGTGAGTGCGAGTTTCAGCTAGGCGTAGATGGTCGGGATAACCGGCTCGCCGCGACCGAGGCGGAAAGCGTCGGCCGGCAACTCGGCAATCGCTTGGGCATGGTGCTGGCGCGCCAGCGCCGTGCCGGCGGCCCCAAGGTAGCGGGCGTCGGCGACGCCAGCCGTCACGACCGGGACCAGCAACTCCCGTTGGCCCACCCCGGCGGCCCCGGGCGTACCCACGTGAATGGATTCCGCCGTCGCGATGCCGGAGGCATTCAGGGCGCGAACGGGGAACTTCCGCCCGGCGACGGTGGCCTTGGCCTGAGACTTCTTTGCGACGTTGACCCAGGCGCCCGCGTCATCCCGGTGGGCCACCAGCTTGTAGACGAAGCCGGCGGCGGGAAAGCCGGACCCCGTCACCACGGAGGTGCCGACCCCGTAGGAGTCAACGGGGGCAGCGCGCAGGGCCGCGATCGTGTACTCGTCGAGATCATTGGTGACGGTGATGCGCGTGGAGGTAGCGCCGAGCGAGTCGAGTTGGGCGCGCACCGCTGCAACCTGCGCGGGCAGGTCGCCAGAGTCGATGCGCACGGCGCCCAGTTGCGGCCCGGCAACCCTGACCGCCAGGTCGACCGCCGTCGGGATGTCGTAGCTGTCTACAAGCAGGGTCGTGCCGGGTCCGAGAGCCGCGACCTGCGCCCGGAAGGCCTGCTCCTCGCTGTCGTGCAGCAGCGTGAATGAGTGGGCGGCCGTGCCCATCGTCGGAACGCCCCACCTGCGACCGGCCTCCAAATTGCTGGTCGCACCGAAGCCGACGATGAAGGCCGCTCGCGCCGCGGCCACCGCAGAGTGTTCCCCCGCCCGGCGCGAGCCCATTTCCGCCAGCGGTCGCCCGTCTGCCGCCGACACCATGCGTGCAGCGGCACTCGCCACGGCGGAGTCGTAGTTGAGCACGCTCAGCGTGAGTGTCTCGAGAAGCACAGCCTCCGCGAAGGTGCCATCCACGACGAGGATGGGGGAGCCGGGAAAGTAGATATCGCCCTCCCGGTAGGCCCAGATGTTGCCCCGGAAGCTGTAGCTGGCGAGCCAGTCGAGGGTTGCCCCGCCGACGACGCCGTTGTCGCGCAGGTAGTCGAGTTCGGCATCCCGAAAGCGGAAGTCGCCTATCGCCTCGAGCAGCCGCCCGATGCCAGCCACGACGCCGAACCGGCGGCCCTCGGGGAGCCGCCGAGCGAAGACCTCGAAGATGCATTCCCGGTTGGCCGTGCC
>JANXTJ010000286.1 GCA_025352485.1 Salinibacterium sp. | reverse complement strand
AATACTCCCGACGTCACGGAGATCGGCAACACCTGGTCGCCCACGTTCACGAGTGTCGGTGCATTCAGCGACATCAGTGACATGTATCAGCAACTCGGCGGGAAGAAGCTGCTGCAGTCGTTCGTGGATGTCGGCTCTGTGGATGGCAAGCAATACGCGGTGCCCTACTACTTCGGCTCGCGTTACATCTTCTACCGCAAAGACAGCTGGGCCGCCGCGGGCCTGTCCGTGCCGAAGACACTCGCCGAGTTCAATCGCGACGTGGCCACGCTAAAGACGGCCGGCCAGTCCGGTTTTTACCTCGGTGGTGAGGACTGGCGCAACGGCGTCTCGTGGATCTTTGCCAATGGCGGAGAGCTCGCCAGTAAGGATGGCAAGACGTGGAAGTCTGCGCTGTCCTCCCCGAAGACGCAGGCCGGGCTGGCCCAGTTGCAGGCGCTCTACACCGGCTCCTCTCGCGCACCGGTCACCGAGGCCGACAGCACGCCATGGGTCAATATCAACAACAATGCCTCGACCGGTGCCCCCGAGGCCGCGACAATTATCGCGCCCGGCTGGGCGCACTGGTCGATCGGTGACCTTGCGCCCGACCCGAAAGACGCAACCAAGACCGTAGCGACGTGGAACGATGCCACCTTCGGCGTGTTTGTGCTTCCTGGCGTGGATGGCGGCGTTGCCCCTGTCTTCGCCGGCGGCTCAAATATCGCCATCTCTGCGGCAAGTAAGAACCAGTCGGCAGCTCGCCAATTGATGAAGATCATCTTCTCGGCGGACTATCAAAAGATGCTCGGCGCCAACGGTCTCGGCCCGGCAAACTTGGACTACGCGTCAGCTCTCGGCACCGACAAGTTTGCCACGGCACTGTCGGCCTCGGCTGCCGAGTCGAAGCTGACCCCCGCAGCCCCGGGCTGGGCTGCCGTCGAAGGGTCTGGGTTGCTCGAGGAATTCTTCGGGAAGGTCAACGGGGGTGGCGACGTTAGGGCACTCGCCGCCGAGTACGACAGGAAGATCGACGCCCTGATCAACGGGTAGTCAGCGGCCCCGGCGGCCACCTCGGTCGCTGAGGTCCCTGCCGGGGTGACGACGTTCCCGCGTCGGCACCCCGGCACACCCCGAAAAGTGCGCCCCGCAACAGGCGTCCCCAGTCATTCGCCCCAAAATCCGAGCACCAGAATCCGAGAGGAGGAACGACGATGGCCGATACCCGCACGCTGCGGCCGCCGCGCCGCGGCATCCGCACCCCGCACCTACTGCTTATCCCCGCTGCCGTCATTCTCCTGCTCGGCATGGGTTACCCGGTCGCGTGGCAGCTGGTCACCTCCCTGCAGCACTACGGCCTCGCCCAACAGTTCGGCAAGCCGGCTCCCTTCGTCGGGCTGGACAACTACATCACCCTCGCCGCAAATCCCGAGCTGTGGGCGGTCGTGGCCCGTTCCCTCGCCTTCTGCATCGTCACCGCGGCCCTCACCCTCGCGATCGGAACCCTGCTGGCCCTGCTCATGAGCGGTGTCGGTAAGGCCCCTCGGCTGATCCTGCAGGTGGCGCTCCTGCTGGCGTGGTCGATGCCGGTCGTGGCCGCAATGACCGTCTGGATCTGGCTTTTCGATCGCCGGCGCGGAGCGATCAACTATCTGCTCGACATGATCCCCGGCGTAGACATGAACCGTTTCGACTGGCTTTCGACGCCGCTGACCTTCTTCGCCGTCGCCTCCATCATCGTCATCTGGATGAGCGTGCCGTTTGTTGCCTTCTCGATCTACGCCGGCCTCACTCAGGTCAGCGACGAAGTGCTCGAAGCCGCCCAACTGGACGGCGCAAATGGTTGGGATCGCTTCTGGGGGATCATCATGCCGATGATCCGCCCGGTCATCTCGATCGTGTTGCTGTTGCAACTCATCTGGGACCTCCGGGTGTTCACCCAGATCACCATGCTCGAGGATGCTGGCTCCAAGTCGGGAATTCGACCTGCTGGGTACCTACATCTACAAGCTCGGCACGAGTTCGCAAGACTTCGGGGCGGCCTCTGCCGTATCAATTTTGGTGCTGGCGATCACGATCGGGCTGAGCTGGTTCTACATCCGCGGCCTCCTGAAAGAAGACCAGGCATGACCATGCGAAAGACACTGCTCGGCGCGCTCGCCATAGTAATTGCCCTGCTCTGGGTATTCCCGGTCTACTGGATGGTCAACTCGGCTTTCCTGCCCAACATCGTCTTACAGTCGTTTATCCCGACCTTCTTCCCGGTGCCGGGAACCGCCAGCAACTTCGCCGGGGCGGTGGCCGACGGCAACTTCTTCCGGGCCATGGGGATGAGCGTCGCGATCACGCTCACGGTGGTCGTCTTCTGCCTGATCTTTGCCTTCCTGGCCGCGGCCGCCATCAGCCGCTTCCGGTTCCGAGGCCGCAAGAGTTTCGTCATCGCCGTGCTGATCGTGCAGATGTTGCCCGCCGAGGGGCTGTTCATCGCGCAATACAAGATGGTGTCGAGCGTGCACCTGCTGGATTCGGTGGTCGGGGTCAGCATCATTTACATTGCGGCCGTCGTGCCGTTCACGATCTGGATGCTGCGGGGCTTCGTGGCCGGCATCCCGGTCGACCTCGAGGAGGCCGCGATGGTGGACGGGCTTTCCCGGTTCGGGGCTTTCATGCGTATCACGTTCCCGTTGCTGGCTCCGGGGCTCGTGGCATCAGGGGTATACGCGTTTTTACAGGCCTGGAACGAATTCACCGTCGCCTTGGTGCTACTGCCATCGGAGTCCGCCCAAACTCTTCCGTTGTGGTTGCGCGGCTTCGTGCAGGCCAGCGCGACCAGAGCGACCGATTGGGGCCAGGTGATGGCCGCGTCCACCCTCGTCGCAGTTCCCGTGATTGTCTTCTTTCTCATCGTGCAGGGTCGGCTCACCTCCGGCCTCGTCAGTGGCGCGGTGAAGGGATGAGCGAGTTGCTCCGCGTCGGCATCGATATTGGCGGTACCAAGACGGATGCGGTAGCCATCAGCCGCGACGGTCGGGTCGTGCAGCAGTTGCGGCTGCCCACCGGCTTCGGCCCCGGCGCTGTGCTCGAGACCGCCGTATCCGCGGTCACGCAGCTTGCCGATCGTGCCGGCACATCAATTGGCGCGTTCGGTTCCATCGGGATCGGAATTCCTGGCGCCGTTGACAACGGCACCGGCCGGGTTTCGCATGCCGTCAACCTGGGGCTCAACGACCTCGATCTGGGCGCAGAGCTCTCCGCCAGGCTCGGCCGTGCCGTTCGCGTCGATAACGATGTGAACGCCGCGGCCCTCGGCGCCTTCCACCTGCTCGAGAAATCGGCCAGCCATTCGATGGCTTACCTCAACCTCGGCACCGGGCTTGCTGCGGGGATCGTGCTCGGCGGCACCCTGTGGCGTGGGTCGCGCGGTACGGCTGGCGAGATCGGGCACATCCCGGTGGATCCGAACGGGCCGCAGTGCCCGTGCGGTCAGCGCGGTTGCCTCGAGATGGTGGCGTCGGGTTCGGCGATCGCACGGCAGTGGCCGACCGATGATCCGAAGCCGGCGCGCGCGCTTTTTTCGGCGGCGGCGTCCGGCGTCTCGTCGGCGATTGAGGTGAAGGGGCGGTTTGTCGAGAACGTGGCGGCGGCGGTGCGGATCCTCGTGCTGACGGTGGATGTGGACAGCGTCGTGATTGGCGGTGGACTCTCATCGCTCGGGCCCGTTCTATTAGACGACGTTCGCGCTGTGCTCGAGTCGTGGGAGCGCGTGTCAGCATTCCTCGCCTCGACGGGCCTCAGCGAGCGAATCGCGATCGTGCCGGTCGAGTTTCCCGCCGCGGCTGTCGGGGCAGCCCTCGTCGGGGTCGCCTGATGGGCCCCACCTGATGGCCGAGGTCATCATCGTGGAGTCCGCGGCGACAGCCGGGGAATTGGCCGCCGACGTCATCGAGCGGTTCATTCGCACCACGCCCGATCCGGTGCTGGGCTTAGCCACCGGGTCCACCCCGCTGACGACCTGGCGCGCGCTGGCTGCCCGCCACCTCGACCTCAGCAGGGTGCGCGGCTTCGCGCTCGATGAGTACATGGGGCTGCCGGCGGGGCATCCCGAGAGCTATCGCAGCGTCATCATGCGTGAGGTCGTCGAACCGCTCGGGATGACGCCGGCGCTCATGCGCGTGCCCACAGACGACGGGCCGCTCGAGTTCGCGGGGGAGAACTACGAGAGCGCTATCCGCGCCGCGGGAGGCGTTGACCTGCAGGTGCTCGGAATCGGTACCGACGGCCATATCGGGTTCAACGAGCCCGGCTCGTCGTTCGCTTCGCTGACCAGGGTGAAGACGCTTACCGAGCAGACTCGGCGCGACAACGCGCGTTTTTTCGACAGTATCGACGAGGTGCCTGTGCACTGTGTGACACAGGGCCTCGGCACAATCCTGCGGGCGCGTCACCTGCTGCTGCTCGCATTCGGCGCCGCAAAAGCCGAGGCGCTCGCCGGTGCGCTAGAGGGCGCGGTGA
>JANXTJ010000283.1 GCA_025352485.1 Salinibacterium sp. | reverse complement strand
TGAAATACGCATGCGCCGGAAGCCGCTGTTGCAGCGCCGCGCACCGCCACTGCAGCGTCAGCGGTGACGCGCGCGCGAGGTTGACGCCCCGAAAGGGCTGCCCCAGGTCGCTGCCGCTGAGTCGACCGCGGCCAAGCCCGGCGGCGAGCGCACGCCGAGTGGTGAAGGGCAGGCGATCGAAGGGCGCAGGGAGGGGCTGGCGCGGTTGCACAACACCATCCTGCGGAAATCCCCGTCTTCGTGGATTCCGCATCCCAGGATTGTGGAGCGGGGGAACTTCCGCCGACGGTGGAGGACAGGATGCCGCCGGCCAGCCGCGCCGCCCAGTCCCGCCGCCGCCCTCGCCGGGCGCCCCTGCGCGGCCGTTACGCGAAGAGCTTCTGTAGGCGCTGAACGCCCTCGAGTAGTGGTGCGTCACCGAGGGCGTAGGAGAGCCGAAGATATCCGCTCGGACCGAATGCCTCGCCGGGAACGACGGCAACTTCGGCCTGATTGAGGATGAGGTCGGCAAGATCCAGGGAGGTGGTCGGGGTGACCCCGCCCCAGGCGCGGTTCAGCAGCCCCGTGACATCCGGATAGACGTAGAAGGCGCCGCGAGGGGTGGGGCAGTACAGCCCGTCGATCTTGTTGAGCTCGGCGACGATCACGTTGCGGCGTCTCTCAAACGACTCGCGCATGACCTCGACCTGGTCTTGCGGGCCGGTGAGCGCTTCGATCGCCGCGCGCTGCGAGATATTCGACACGTTGGAGGTCAGGTGCGATTGGAGGTTTGATGCTGCCTTGATCACGTCGTTCGGGCCGACCATCCAGCCCAGTCGCCAGCCGGTCATGGCGTAGCTTTTTGCCACCCCATTCACGAGAATCGCCCGGTCGGTGAGTTCGGGTACCGCCTCCACAATCGACACCGCGCGGATGCCGTCATAGACCAGATTCTGGTAGATCTCGTCGGAGATTACCCAGAGTTCGTTCTCGAGCGCCCATTGCCCGATTTCGCGAACCTGCTCCGGCGAGTACACCGAGCCGGTCGGGTTCGAGGGTGAGACGAACAGCAGCACCTTTGTCTTGTCTGTGCGGGCGGCCTCGAGTTGTTCCACCGTCACGAGGTAATCCTGATCCGCACCCGCGAATACGTCGATGGGAACGCCGCCGGCCAGCTTCACAGCCTCGGGGTAGGTGGTCCAGTATGGCGTCGGCAGCAGCACCTCGTCGCCGGGATCCACGATCGTCGCGAAAGCCTGATACACGGCCTGCTTGCCGCCATTGGTCACGATTATTTGGCTCGCCGCGGCCCCCCAGCCGCTGTCGCGCAGGGTCTTCGCCGCAATCGCCTCACGCAGTTCGGGCAGGCCGGCTGCCGGCGTGTACCGGTAGTTCTTGGGGTCGAGCACGGCTCGGGATGCGGCCTCGACGATGTTTTGGGGGGTTGCGAAATCCGGCTCGCCCGCCGCGTAACTGATGACCTGCTTGCCCTGAGCCTGCAGGGCCTTTGCCGTGGCATCGACCTTGAGGGTGGCGGACTCGGCGATACCAGAAATTCGGGCGGAGACGCGGGGGAAAGTCACGGCCCAAGCTTAGGCGGCACGCCGCGCGCGATGGTGAGTCACGTAAAAAAGCGGCCGGAATGAGGGCTGGGAGACCCGGCCATTCCGGCCGCTTGAGAGCTGCCGGTTACTCCTCGGGGGTCACGGAGCCCGAGTGGGTACGCCGGTAGCCTTCTCGCGCCAGATAGGCACCCGCTGCCAGAAGCGCGAGAAGAATGGCGATCAGCGTGGCAATGCCGACACCCGTCATGGCGAGCCTGGCTGCCATGGCGCCGGCCGAGAGCGGAACGCCATTCGTGCAGTTCAGAACGCAGGGATCGGCGTTCGTGGTGAGATCACAGTTGGTCGTGCAGCCCGCCGGCGTGCTGGTCGTGTTGACCTTTGTCACGTTCGGGCCGACGCTCGCCGCGGCAACATTCACCGTGGCAAGGCTGCTCGAGCCGGGAGCCTTCAGCGCCGTGACCCTGACCGCGGTCTGGGTGAAGATCTGCCCTGTGCCCATTCCCCACAGGCTCGCCGGCGAGAGTTCCTGAAGATTGACCCGGATCGAGAGGATGTCGGTCAGCACGGAGCCCACGCCATCGCTGCCGAGCAGTCCGGTCACCGCGGGCGCGACCAGCCTGCTGGTCAGGCTTCCCGTCACCCGACTGAGCGCACCGGTGGAGCCGAACAGGCCGTCGGTGAGGCTCGTCCCGAGCCCGGCGACGATCCCGTTCACGTTCAACACCGGAGTCACCGCCCCGCCCAGAAGAGAGATCGCGGCATCCGCTTTTGCAGTCGTGCCGTGCACGATCTGGTCGACGGTTCCCTCGATGGCAACCTTTACGGTGCTGCGCAGGGCGGGCACCGCAGCCGCCACCAGGGTGCACACGGACTGTGTTGTGTACCCAGTGAGGGCGCCTAATAGGCCGTAGACCGGCACCTGAATGTCGTGACAGGCCGAGGTAGTAGTCGGCGCCTGCGCGGTGAGCAGGTCGAGGTCGGCATGAACGCTGACCTGCGCGTTGACAAGTGAGAGTCTCACTTTGTCGATGATCTGGTCAGACAGGGTTGACACGGTGTCGGTGACGCCCTTTAACGCCTTGTCAATGACATCGGCAGAGAGCAACTCGGTGTTGACCGGGAGCTTGTTGAGGTCGCCGCCGAGGAGGGTTGCGAGGTCAACCGACACCTCGCCGGTCTGCAGGTTGACGTGCACGGCACCGTTTCCGTAGTCACCGGTCAGCAGCGACTGAACGGCGGAGTGTGCGTCAGTGGTCACGCTGGCGGAGACATTTGCCGACGAGCCGGTGACCCCGAGCACCGGGTCGAGCACCCTCTTGAGGGCGACCCCGAGCGAGCCATTGGGGCCGCCGAGGCCGACCAGCTGGGCATCCAGGTCAGAGAGGGCGCCGTCAACTTTGCCCGTGAGCCCGCCAACCGCCGGGCTGGTGAAGGTCAGCGTCGCGCCGGCCAGCGTGTAGTTACCCGAGGCGACAGAGGATTTGCCCACCGCCTGGGCAGACACGGCCTTCAGAGCCAGCTTGAGGTTGGTGAGAATGGCGGCAAACTTGGTGTCGAGCAGTTTGTTCAGGTCGAGCGTGAGGTCACCGGCCGAACCGGTTCCCACTTTGCCGACCCCGATAGCGCCGTCGTCGCCAACAGCCCCGGAGGAGCCCATCGCCGCGCCGTTTTTCTCGGCTTCCGCGTATTGGTGCACAACTCCGGCATCGAGAAAGTTGCCGAGGTCAAACTGCGCTCTCTGGGGTGGGGATACCGTGACGGCCCGAAGCACCTGTGCATCGAAGGGGTCTTTGGAAGTCTGCAGCGTCTGGGTCCCGTCGTTGCGCGCCTCGGCGCTCGCGAGCTCCACGATGCTCGCGAGATCCATGCCCGCCACCGTCCCAGAGAGGAATTGGCCCTGAGCGTACGAGACAGGAGTCGTTGCACCGAGCGCCGCGACGGGGGCCACGAGGCTGATGCCCCCCCCAGAGAGCGATCACCCCGATTGCGGCGGCGATACGGGTGAACGGTGTGGTCTTCCGAACTGACTTTCCAGTGCGCGGCATGTGTTGTGTAAACACGACTGGTACCTTCCTGATCCTTTTTGGGACGCGGAAGCTGTGACCTGATCATCGTCGATCTCAAACGAGAGGTCGACGAAACGAACGCTGCCTGATCTCAGCTTGGACGCCTGCATGTGCTGACTGGTGTGTGATGCCTGTGGTGCGGGATGGTTGGTCCTGCGCCGCAGTGGGTTGGTTAAGCCCGTATTCGCGGGGTGGTTGGCCTCCGCTTACCCAAGAGACTGCACCAAAGATGATCTATGACGCGAACTGCGGAAGAAATTTCAGAATCGTTACCGGACGCCTCTCCGCTCGTGTCGCCGGCCCGCATCACCAGCCCTTCGGGCGATGACGTACACTGGTCGCGGTAGTTGAAATGCCATGCTTTTGCGCGCCTTCTTCAGGGTGAAGCGCGTGGGAGCAAGCGGTTCGGCACTTAGGGCGGTGGCTCAATTGGTAGAGCAGCGGTCTCCAAAACCGCAGGTTGCAGGTTCAAGTCCTGTCCGCCCTGCAAGTCCCCTCGTGTCATAGCGGGAGGCAAACCAGAAGGTAGTTGAGAGTGGCCAGAAATGTCATCGACGAGCCCAGCGAGGATGTCGTCGCAAACGCGAAGTTGGATCGCGCCCAGCGTCGCAGCCCTTTCGGTCGCGTTGCACTGTTCCTGCGTCAGGTACTGGCCGAGCTGCGAAAGGTCGTCACGCCCACTCGGCGCGAGCTGATTAGCTACACCGGCGTCGTTCTGGTCTTCGTGGTCATCATGATGCTGTTGGTCTACGGCCTCGATTTCGGCTTCAGCATCTTCGTCAACTTCCTGTTCGGCAATCCCTCGGTCGCCGGCTAGCCCTTGTCCTTCGGCGGCCACCGCCGCGCCTGACAGCACGTACTGAAAAGAGATTCAAGTGTCTGAGAACCACCGCGAAGATTTCGAGCTCGCGACGGCCGCAGAGCAATCCTCCGAAGAGGACGAGGCCCAGGAGGGTAACTCGCTCGCCGCTGCAGAAGAGTCAGAAGAGTCGGCCGAGCACGGAGCCATCCACATCATCGAGGAAGACGACGACAACGAGGAGAACGGCGATCTCGCCGGACTGCTCGAAGCGTTGGATGCCGCGATGGACCCTGAGGCGGATGCCGCCGTTGACGACGCGCTCGAGATTGATTCCGTCGAGGAGGCTGACGCCGCCGTCGCGGCGACCGACGATGAGGCGGAGCTTGAGGCCGAAGACGAGGCCGCAGAGCAGCCGGAGGTCAGCGACTACGTGGGGCCCGACCCGGGAGCCGCTGACGCGGGCACCGATCCCGAGGCCGACGCCGCCGAGGTCGACCCCTACGAGGAGTTCCGCACCGAACTGAAGGGCAAGCCGGGCAAGTGGTACGTCATCCACTCGTACGCCGGCTTCGAGAAGCGCGTGAAGCAGAACATCGACAACCGCAAGGTTTCGATGGCCATGGAGGACTACGTCTTTCAGGTCGAGGTGCCGATGGAAGATGTCGTCGAGATCAAGAACGGCCAGCGCAAACTGGTCAACCGCGTGCGCATCCCTGGCTACGTGCTCGTGCGCATGGATCTCAACGAGGACAGCTGGTCTGTCGTGCGCCACACTCCCGGCGTGACCGGCTTCGTGGGCAACTCGCACAACCCCCGCCCGCTGCGCTTCGAAGAGGCATTCGACATGCTCAAGAGCCTCGTGCAGATCGTGGAGGCTCCGGCCGCCAAGGGTGCCACGGGCAAGGGCAAGTCGGCGAGCCGCGTCATCCCGGCCGAAATCGACTTCGAGATCGGCGAGACGATCACGATCAAGGAAGGCTCGTTCGCGGGTCTGCCCGGCTCGATCAGCGAGATCAAGGCGGAGAGCGGCAAGCTCATTGTGCTGGTCTCGCTCTTCGAGCGTGAGACCCCGGTCGAGCTCAGCTTCGATCAGGTCACCAAGCTGTAAGCTTTAGCGCTGCATACCACCGCCCCCAACCGGGACGCGGGAGAGCCACCCAACTCGGGGCGGTTCGTACAGAAAAGGAAAATAATGGCATCGAAAAAGAAGGTCACGGGTCTGATTAAGCTTCAGATCAAGGCCGGCGCCGCCAACCCCGCACCGCCCATCGGGCCGGCGCTGGGACAGCACGGCGTCAACATCATGGAATTCTGCAAGGCCTACAACGCGGCGACCGAGTCGCAGCGCGGCAACGTCATCCCGGTCGAGATCACCGTCTACGAAGACCGCTCGTTCACGTTCGTTCTGAAGACGCCGCCGGCGGCAGAGCTCATCAAGAAGGCCGCGGGCGTTGCAAAGGGTTCAGGAACCCCGCACACCTCGAAAGTCGGACGCCTCACCAAAGACCAGCTGCGCCAGATCGCCGAGACCAAGATGGTCGACCTCAACGCCAACGACGTCGAGGCAGCAGAGAAGATCATCGCGGGCACCGCTCGCTCCATGGGAATCACGGTGGACGCATAATGCCCAAGAAGTCGAAGGCGTACCTCGCCTCAGCAGA
>JANXTJ010000268.1 GCA_025352485.1 Salinibacterium sp. | reverse complement strand
CGAGCGAATTCGACCAGCCGAGCGGCGCGATCCTGCCGACAATCGACTCGATCGCTGCGGCCACCGCCGGGGTGTCGAACACGCGGTCAACGACGCCATGCAGCCGCGCCTCGAATTTCTGGTTCGGCTCAGCCCAGCTCGTGGACGTGCCGGCCTCCCGTGCCGCCTTCTCTGCGTAGCCATGCAGCCGCTCGCGAGAGGCTGGCCACACGCCGACGACCGACTCCCAGATCAGGTTCTCGAGCGGACCGTCCCCCAGCGGGGCCAACTCCCTGAGGTTGTTCAGGGTTAGGCTCCACTGGCCAGCGAGCTCGGAGAGCACATCGATCCTCGCCCGAACATCCTCGCTGCGCTTGGTGTCGTGGGTCGACAGCGTGGTGAGCGATGCGGGAAATGCCGCCTGCCGCGCCGCCTGCCGCGCGTGAAATTCGGCCAGCGGGATGGAGAACTCCTGCGGATCTGCGCCCACCTCTGTGAGGGAGCTCAGCCGGGAGTAGCGGTAAAACGCGGTGTCCTCGACACCTTTCGCCATGACCATGCCGGTGGTCTGTTGCATGCGCCGCGCGGCGGGATGCCCGGGGTCAGACAGTAAGGGCAGCAACTGGTCGATCGTGGTCGCGAGATCGGGCCGCCGTTGGCGCGCGTCCTGCGCCGCCGCATGCAGATACTCGAGACCGAGTGGCAGGTAACTGCGGTACACCGGAAAGCAGGCGGCAAGCTCGGCGATCGCGTCTTCTGCGCCGGACACCTCCGGCACCAGCCGGGCGATTCGCAGGATCTCGGAGCGCAGGATTGAATCGGCCACCTCGCGCTTGGTGTCATGGATCAGCTCGGGCCACGGCGGGGTCGCACCCGCGTGCACGCTCGCGTCGAGACGGTCCAGCGTGGCGCGACCGGTCGCGTCGACGAGCACTCTGTCGATGTCGGCGAGGGCGTCATAGCCGGTCGTGCCCGCGGTCTGCCAGCTCGCGGGCATCCGCTCGTCACCCTCAAGGATTTTCTCGACCAGAACGTAGACGGACCCGGTAGCTGCGGCGAGGTCGTCGAGGTACTTGCCGGGGTCGAACAGGCCGTCGGGGTGGTCGACGCGCAGCCCATCGACGAGCCCTTCTTTCACCCAGCGCACAATCTCGACGTGCGACCGCGTGAACACCCAGGGCAGCTCGACCCGGATACCCGCCAGCGAGTTCACCGCGAAAAACCGGCGGTAGTTGAGCTCGTCGTCGGCACGCCGCCAGTCGACCAGCTCGTAATGTTGGCGCGCGTGGACCGCTTCGGCATCCCCACCCAGCGTCCCTTCGGCTAGCGGAAACCGCAGGCCACCGTAGTCGAGCTGCCCGTCGATAATCGACAGTGTGGGGTCGGCGTCGAGCACCGGAATTCGCACGCGATCGCTGAGCTCCCAGTCGATATCGAAAGCTTCGGCATAGGGCGAATCGCGGCCGTTGGCCAGCACATCCCACCACCAGGCATTGGCAGCAGGCGTAGCGACGCCCATGTGGTTAGGGACCACGTCGACGAGCACTCCCAAGCCGCGAGAATGCGCCGCTCGCGCCAGCGCCGCCAAGCCGGCCTCACCCCCGCGCGCCGGGTCGACCCGCGAGTGATTGACGACGTCATACCCGTGTTCCGAGCCCGCTTCGGCAACAAGCAGCGGCGACAGGTAGACCCAGTCCACGCCAAGCGTGCCAAGGTAGTCGATCAGCTTCGACGCTTCGCGCAGGTCAAATGTCGAGGTCACCTGCAGCCGGTAGGTGGAGGCTGGTGTGGGGCCAACCGCGCGTCGGGCCCTCGGCCGCGTCGCGCTGCCGCCGTGCCGACGCCGTGTCACAGGCAACTCGCTCAACCGTTCTCCGCCATCCTCGATCATCCCCGCGCTAACGGCTGCTCTGCGCCTATAGTCAGGTGCGCCCTCCACTGTGCGCGCAGATTTCGAATGGGTCAATTCGGGCAGCGGGGCCTTGACATTCGATCGCGGGTAGCACATTCGCGCTGCCCAGTCGAGCCCTGCCCGACGGATTGAGCGCCCCGTAACGTGACATTCATGGACAACGCCACCGCCCGCACCTCCCCCGCTAAATCGGGTGCCCAGACCACCCGCCTGCAGAATGCCGAGCACGGATTTACCGCCTCAAAAGAGTTGACGGCGAATCTGCAAAAGGTGCTCGTCGATCTCATCGAGCTAGCCGGTCAGGGCAAGCAGGCCCACTGGAACGTGGTCGGCACAAACTTCAGAGACACCCATCGCATCCTCGACGAAATCATCCAGGAGGCAAGGTCGGCAAGCGACATCATTGCCGAACGGATGCGCGCGCTGCACGCCATCCCTGATGGCCGCAGCGCAACGGTCTCGAAGGCCACCTCGTTGCCGGAGTACCCGGCGGGGGAAGTCAGCACCGCCCAGACCACCGACCTCATCACCGTTCGACTCGACGCCGCCGTCGCCACCATGCGCGACGTGCACGATGAGGTCGACGATGAGGATCCGACAACCGCCGACCTGCTGCACCAGGTAATCGCTTCCCTCGAGCAGTTCGCGTGGATGGTTTCCGCAGAACATCGCATTCCGAAGAAATAGCTCGGCTGCTTCCTGCTTTACTGATTACGCGGCGAGACCGCTGCTGGGGCATTAAACGAGGCAAGAAAAGCGAGTTTCTCGCCGCTGTCGGTGTCGGGCTGCGGGTGGTAGATGACCAGCATGATCCCGTCTGTTCCGTTGATGGCGAGTTTCTCCCGGTCCAATTTGATCGTTCCCACTTGAGGGTGGTTCAGCGTTAGTGCGGCCCCGGCCCTCGGGCCGATGTCGTGGCGCGCCCACATCGCCTTAAACCCCGCGCTCGCAGCGGTCAACTCGAGCACCAATTCGACAACCAGAGGGTCGTCGGCGTCACTACCGACTGATCGGCGGAAGCCGGCGAGCAGACCTTGGGCGGCTCCCTCCCAGTCCGGCCCAGAAGCGGATCGTCCGCACCGTGCCACCTCCCCGCCGCGCACGTTGCCGACCTGCGGGAATCTCACACCTTTCGGCTAGTGCGTCGCGCCCCCGGAGCACGATGACGCTTCGCGGCGGCTGGTCGAAGTTAATGAAGGCGAGCGCTGAAGTGACTATCCGACATGCTCAATTGAGGCACGTTAGGGCTTTGTTCGGCACAGGTAAAGGCCACCTGCCCCACCCGAACGGGGTTGAGACGCAGTACCGTTGTCTGTTCTATAATTAGTAGAACAAAAGGAAGAGGCGTGGCAATGATTCTCACCATCGCTCTCACCAGCGACGTACCGATCTACCAACAACTTCGCGACCAGATTGTCGAGGCGATTGCCGAGGGCAGGCTGATCGAGGGCAGCACCTTGCCTGCCACCCGGGCGCTGGCGGCCGACTTTGGGATCAATTTCCACACCGTGAACAAGGCCTACGACCTTTTGCGCCAGGAGGGTCTCATCCGCCTCAATCGAAAATCCGGCGCCGTTGTGAGCCCACTGGCACTGGCGGCAGCCTTCTCCCCCGAGTGGACGGCGCGCACCAGAACCCTTCTGGCCGAAGCCGTCGCCAGGGGGATGCCAGCCGACGAGGTTCTTCGCGTCTGCCAGTCTGTGCTCGATTCATTTGCTACCCCAAAGCCGGAGGATGTGCCATGAGCGTTGCCGTCATTGTGAGTGTCGTGCTGTTTGGACTGGTACTCCTGCTTGCTCTGGTGCTACCCGCGGTCACCAGCCCGACCGTGCCATTCGGGGTCAGGGTGCCCGCCGAGCGCACAGCGGAACCGGCCATCACAGGCCAGGTCGTCCGCTACCGCTGGAGGGTGCTCATTGGCGGTTTTGTCGTGGCCGGTGCGGGCGTCGCCCTCTTCATCGCGACGGGGCAACCCGTGCTTCTGCCGCTCGCCGAGCTGGTGCTCGTGGCCGTCTGGTACGCCTGTTTCTTTGTGGCCCATCACGAGGTTCGTGCGGCAAAAGTCGCGGGCAACTGGTTCGAGGGCCAACACGAGGGCATCGCGGTAGACACCGAGCTGCGCACCGATCCCCTGCGGTTTCCTTGGCTCTGGTTGGCGCCGGCGGTGGTCATCACCGCTGCGACCGTAGTGATCGGGGTGGCCATGTACCCCTCGATGCCTCAGGTTCTCGCCGTGCACTTCGATGCGAAGGGAGTGCCAGACAGACTGGTCGCCAAATCGGTCGGCGCGGCATTTTCGCTGGTGTTCGTGCAGCTCGGCCTGACCGTGCTGTTCGCGGGTATTGCGGCGGCGATTGTGCGCAGCCGCCCCGACATCGATCCGGCACGCCCGGTGGGCTACGTGCGGTGGTACCGCGGATACGCGTTGTTGGGCGCCAAGGCGCTCCTCGGCCTGGTCGCGATGGTCGATCTCGCGATGCTGGGGTCGTCACTCCTGATCTGGACCGGCACCGTCGCCCCGTGGGCAGCACTGGTGGTGGCGGTGCCCGTGCTGGGTGCTGTGATCGTGACCATCGTTGTCCTCGTCCGAAATAGTCGCGACAAGGACGACACCGACGAGGGCACCGGGCTCACCCACAGGGATGACGACAAATATTGGCGCGGCGGCGTTATCTATATCAACCGCACCGACACCGCGCTGCTCGTTCCACGCCGTTTCGGGCTGGGCTGGACGCTCAACGCCGGTAATCCGCGGGCCCTCATTCTGTTGGCGGGGATACTCGCCGTGATCGGC